>NZ_JAQMIL010000007.1:0-175905 GCF_029990105.1 Bradyrhizobium sp. Arg237L
CTGATGTTGCGTTCGTCTGTCGCAACAGCCGCGTCCACCGCATCTCACCGCAACGTTCGTGACGATCGCGAGCCGCCCCTCTCTTGGGTGAGACGTGCGGAGTTAAATCACTGATTTGCCCGACGGCGAAAGCGGAATGTTTTTTCCGCGAGGGATGGACAGACTTTTGCTGATTTGCCCGTCGGGTTGATTTGTCGCACCCAAAGCAACCACATCGTCTTTGCGAGCGCAGCGAAGCAATCCATAGCGCCGCGAGCGGAGGCATGGATTGCTTCGCGGAGCCCGTCATCGGGCGCGCGTTCGCGCGACCCGTTGGCTCGCAATGACGGGGTTGTCAGAGCTCGCGACTTCGTCGGGCCTCGGAATGACAGCGGGTGGTCAGCAACCCGCCAAAAATAAACGCCACCGAGCGCAATGAATATTGCTTGGTGGCGTTGATAGATACTGGGCCCTGAAATCCCCAGCACTGAATTGGTCAGCGCCGCATGTCATCAGGTTCAATCACGACTCTAGAAAACGTGAATTTTGCATCAGCTAAATGATACACGTCATACGACAGAAGCGCTGCCCGATCGCGCGAAACGGCAACCTCAAGTAAGCTGCAAAATGTTGTCACGTCCCTTGCGCGATGAAAGCACCAACCCTCATCCCGAGGAGCCGCGCAAGCGGCATCACGATGGCCGCGGGCGCGAGCGGGGCCTCATGGTTCTCAAGGCGATGCGAAGCATCGTCCGGAGACGCGCGAAGACGCGCTCCTCACCATGAGGGTCTTACAGGACGCGCGCTGTTTGAATGCGCAGGCAAAGAAGGTCAATCACTCTCGCCTACTTCATCACCGCTTCGACCTCGCCTCTGAATGCCTGGCGCGAGGTGTCGCGGGAATAGAACATGTGGCCGCCGGGATAGACGACGAGCTTGACACGGTCAGGGCTCGCAAAGGCCGGCAATTGGTCGAGCGCCATCGCCGAGCCGAAGTAAGGGGTCGCGAGATCGAACAGGCCGTGGCCGATCAGGAGCTTCAGCTTCGGATCGAGCGCGAGAATCTGCCGGAGCTGTGAGACCGACTCGGCCGGGTTTGTCCCGCGGCCGAAATCCCAGGAGCCGGCGACGCGGCCGTTGAGCAGATGATAGGATCCGTCCGGCCGCCAGTTCAGCCTGCCCCTGGTGAGGTCGACAACAGCACTCGTCAGCGGCGCAATCAGCGGATCGCCGGACGGATCGCCGAAGCGTGAAACGCTCGAATCCGGATTGGGATCGAAGCCTTCGACTGATGCGTCGTAGCGGCCGGTCACCTTGCCATTGCGGCGATCGAACTCCCTGCGGAATTCGGAGACATCGAAACGCCCCGCGAGGCGGCGGCTCACCGCCGGATCGATGTCGGTCAGGGCCGCCACCCTGTTGGCGAGCCGTGTCGTAGCCTCGCTGTCGGCTTGCCCCTTGACAAGGTCGACCAGGAAATCGCCGCGCGCATATTGTTCGACATCGGCGACGTCGCTGCGCGTCACCGGCCCCTTTCTCTGGCGCGCGACCGCCGCCATGGTCGGAAGGCTCGCGACATATTGCAGCAGGCTCGTGCCCTGGAATTCGCGGAAATCGAGCAGCGGCGAAAGCAGGATCAATCCCTTTACGCCGACGCCCTGCTCGGTCTGCAGATTATGCACGATCTTCGGCCCGCGGATGCCGCCATAGCTTTCGCCCACGACATATTTCGGCGACAGCAGCCGCTCATGCTTCTCGAGCCAGCGGCGGATCACCAGCGCGACCGCATTGACATCGCCGTCGACCGAGAAGAAGCGCTTGCGCACGTCGTCTCCGGTCGCGACAAAACGGCTATAGCCGGTGTCGACGGGATCGATGAAGACGAGGTCGGTGAAGTCGAGCCAGGTTTCCGCATTCGGCACCAGCTCGGGCGACGCCGACGACACCGCCCCCTCGCCGCCCAGCGCAGTCCGCCACGGTCCGGCGCTGCCGAGCTGCAGCCAGGCCGACGATGCGCCCGGCCCGCCGTTGAACAGGAAGGTGACCGGGCGATTCGCCCGATCGGTGCCGTCGAGCTGATAGGAGGTATAGGCGATATCGGCCTGCGGCTCGCCCTTTTGGTCGAACAGGCGGATCGAGCCGGCGGTAGCCGTGAACTCCAAGGTACGTCCGGGCAGCGCCAGCGTCTGCTTGGTCGTGGTATCAGGCGGCAAGCGGTGCTGCTCGGACGCCGAGGGTGGATTGGCTGCCGCACTGCGGTCTCCGCCGCCCTTCCGACCGGCCGGCGCCTCTGTCGTCGGCGAAGCCGACGGTGCTGACGGTTTGGGGGCGTCGCCCGCGTCCTGCGCCCACGCGCCGCTCACGACCGAAAATGCGAGCAGCGCGACCATCATCCGCGTGCGCGCAGTGCGCTCTGTTCTGACCCGGCTTGTCATGTCCCACTTCCCTGTAGCCCGGGCGGAGCGCAGCGCAACCCGGGACGTCTGCGTCAGCATTAAGAGCGGCCCCGGGTTACGCTTCGCTTCACCCGGGCTACGACGTGAAATTGCGGCCGCTTCCATCGTGCGTGCAGCTACACAACCCGAGGAATTGTGTGGAAATCACAATCGCGCCAGCCGGTTTGCATCGCGATGAATGCGACACGCCTGCGACAATACGCGCCGATCAGGTTGTCCGCGGCGACAATTGAGTGATATCCGTCACATCCACAAGGTTGCCAACCCAACTATTCGCTTCCGGAGAACCAAACCGGCGCCAGCGCGACTAACCAAATTCTACCGTTTGAGAGGTTCCCGAAATGAAACGAGCGATAGCTATTTGTGTCGGCCTGTTGGCGCTGGCTTCGCCGGCCGCGGCCGAGTCACCGGTGGCCGTCGTCGAGGACGTGCAAGGGAAGGTCACCGGCGCCGAGTTCATGGATTATGTGGCCCCGAAGACCGTGATCAAGATCGGCGAGAGTAGTTCGATCGTGCTGAGCTACATGACATCCTGCCGGCGCGAGACGATCTCGGGGATCGGCACGGTGATCGTCGGGACCGAGGAGAGCGTCGTGCATCTCGCCGACGTCAAGGCCGAGAAGACCGATTGCGATTCCAACCAGACGCACGCCACGACGCAGGCGACCAGCGCGGTCGCCGCCACCGTGTTGCGCAGCGTCGATGCCAGCAAGGCCGCATTGCCGCAGCCTCAACTCACCCTCTACGGCGCTTCGCCATTCGTGGAGGCAAGCGGACGCGGCACGCTGATCGTGCGGCGCCTGGACATCCCCGGCGAGCGTCAGCAGGTTGATCTCGGCGGCACCCAGCTCAAGGGCAGATTCTTCGATTTCGCCCGGGAGAGCGGTGTATTGGTCCCCGGCGGCCTCTACGTCGCCACCTTCAAGTCGTCGCAGATCGTGTTCCGCGTCGACCCGCAAGCCAAGCCCGGCCCCACGCCAATCGTCGGCCGCCTGCTGCGGATGAATTAGGGTGTGATGATTTCACGTGGGAACGATCGCCGGCACTTCTCCCTCTCCCCGTTCTTGCGGGGAGAGGGTCGGGGTGAGGGGCTGTCTCCACGCGCACGGTGACAGACGTGTTCGCGGAGGCTCCCCCTCACCCGAAATTCAAGCTGCGCTTGAATTTCGACCTCTCCCCGCAAGCGGGGCGAGGTGGAGTCGAGCCCGCCTCTCGATTTGAGAAAAGATCATCACCTCCTTGTCGGGATCAGCGACCTTGAGCATCGGGCGCACCGCGCGCGAGGTGATGACAATCGCCGCGATCGCGCTGGTCTGTGCCGCCATTTCTATCTCGCCCGCACTCAAGCCGATCCAGGGCCTGTCGCTCGACATCCTGACCGCGCTGCGCTGGAGGATCTTCCAGAGCGCGCCCGACCCTACGGCTTCGCCGGCGGTGGTCGTCGCGATCGACGAGGAAAGCTATCGCGCGGCGCCGTTCAAGGGATCGCCCACGCTGACCTGGACCGGCGAGATTGGCCGCGTGCTCGGCGCCATCATCGATGGCGGTGCCAAGGTCGTCGGCTTCGACCTGGTGATCCCGACCTCGATCGAGCTGTCGCAAATTCCGTTCAGCGACGGCGTGCTGGGCGAGAAGGTGCGCGGCTTCGATCGCGACTTCCTGCGCGCGCTCGCCTCCGCCTCGACGTCCGGCAAGGTCGTGCTCGGCGAAATCCTGCGCGGTGATCAGCCGATCCTCCCCTCTCCCGGCCAGCGCGTCGCCGTTCGCCAGCAGCAGAATATCCGCCCGCTCAACGTCCATACCGACAACGACGACACGGTGCGGCGGGTGCCGCTGACCTTTGTCGTCGGCGACGCAAGGATTTCCGGCATGGCGCTCGAACTGGCATCGCGGGCGCTTGGCGCGACGCCCGACAGCGACGCCAGTGGCAACGTGACGCTCGCCGGTTACCGGATTCCGAGCCCGGTGCCGAACACGATGACGCTGAACTTTGCCGGCGGCGCGGACGACATCCCGACCTTCTCCTTCGCCGACCTGCGCGCCTGCGCGGCCAAGGGTGAGAAGGATTATTTCCGGCGCTGGTTCGACGGCAAGGTCGTCCTGATCGGCACCGTGCTCGACATCGAAGACCGCCAGGCGACATCCAAACGATTTGCCACCGGAGGCGACGGGAAACACCCTGTGCCGCGCTGCGCGCCCGACGCCAGTCCGCCGGCCGCGCCGAGCATCGCGCGCAGCACGATCGCGGGCGTCTATATCCACGCCACTGCCGTCAACAACCTGATCACCCGCAACGCGGCGAGCGAGCCCGGCCGGCTACTGACGTTCCTGATCGCCTTTGTGTTTGCCGCGCTGGCCGCGACGGCGGCACGCCTATTCAGGCCATTCACCGCCGTCCTCTCCTTCGCAGCCGTGAGCGCGCTCGGGCTTGTCGCCGCCACCTTCGCCTTTACCCACGCGTTGGCGCTCCCGCTGGTCGAGCCGTTCGCCGCAGGCACGGCTGCGCTCGCGGCGATGGTCGGCCTTCGCTTCGCCGTCACCGATCGCGACCGCAGGCTGCTGCAGAAGAGCTTTGCGCTCTATCTCGCCCCTGATGTCATCAACCGCATGCTGTCGTCGAAGAAATTGCCGGAGCTCGGCGGCGAGGCGCGCGAGGTCACGGTGTTCTTCTCCGACCTCGCGGGCTTTTCCGCGATCGCGGAAAACATGCCGCCGGACCGGCTGATGTCGCTGATGAACGAATATCTTTCCGACATGACCGACGTCATCGAGGCCAATGGCGGTTACGTCGACAAATATATCGGCGATTCCATCGTCGCGGTGTTCGGCGCGCCCGCCGACGATCCTGACCATGCTGCGAACGCGGCACGCGCGGCGCTCGACTGTTGCGCACGCCTCGCCGAACTCAACGCCACCTCGCCGGTCTTCCGCGACCATCCGCTCGCGCAGCGCATCGGTATCAATTCCGGCGAGGCACTGGTCGGCAATTTCGGATCGCGGCGGCGCTTCAATTATTCTGTCATGAGCGATGCGGTGAACCTTGCCTCGCGGCTCGAAGGCGCCAACAAGTTCTACGGCACCACCATCATCGCCTCGGATGCGACGGTGGCGCTCGCAGGCAGCGGTTTTGCCTGGCGCGAGCTCGACGAAGTCCGCGTCAAGGGACGCAATCAAGCGCTGAAGATCTATGAACTGGTGGCGCGGTCAGATGCGCTGTCGAAAGCACAGCAGTCGCTGATCAAGACTTATGGCGAAGGACTCGCGCATTGGCGCGCCGGCGAATTCCACCTCGCCACGGAGGCTTTCAACCGCGCGGCCGCAACCGACAAGCCGGCCGCCCTGTTTCGCGAGCGCGCCGAGCAGATGGCCGCGCAGCCGCCGGGCGGGGACTGGGAGCCGATCCGCACGCTGCAGGAGAAGTGAAGTACCGTAGCCCGGGTGAAGCGCAGCGCAACCCCGGGGCCGCTCGTTAACGTGGATACAGATGTCCCGGGTTTACGCTTCGCTCCACCCGGGCTAAGCGGGCGCTCACCTCTCCAGCTTGCAGGGGGTCGGGCGGACCGACCATTACGGAATTGTGTCGGGCAGCCGCCGGACCTAGCCCTAAATGCCGGTCTTCTGATCTCGACAAGCGCGGCCAAGCTGTATAGACGGGCGCGGCGCGGAACCGCGCGCCATCAGAGCCGAGCTTGTCGTGCAATGACCCGTCCCGAGCGATACGAGAAGATCGCCTTCGTCGCCAGCAGTGGCACCGAGGCGCAGGCGGCGCTGGCACAACTGACCGCGCTCTACGGCAATTGCGATGCGGCGGACGCCGACGTCGTGGTCGCGCTCGGCGGCGACGGCTTGATGCTGCAGACGCTGCACGCCAACATGCGCTCGGGGAAACCGATCTATGGCATGCATCGCGGCACCGTCGGCTTCCTGATGAACGAATACTCGACCCACAATCTGCGCGAACGGCTGGCTGCGTCGCGGGAATCCCTGATCAGCCCGCTTTTGATGCGCGCCACCGACATCCACGGCGCGGTGCATCTGCATCACGCCATCAACGAGGTCGCGCTGTTCCGCCAGACCTACCAGGCCGCGCGCCTGCGCATCCTGATCGACGAGCACGAGCGGATGCCCGAACTGATCGCCGACGGCATCCTGGTCGCCACCCCGGCCGGCTCGACCGCCTATAACCTCTCGGTGCAGGGACCGATCGTCCCGATCAACGCCGCCCTGCTCGCGCTGACCCCGATCAGCGCCTTCCGCCCGCGGCGCTGGCGCGGCGCGCTGTTGCCGAATTCGGCATTCGTCGTGATCGAGGTGCTCGAGGAGGCCAAGCGCCCGGTGGCGGCGGTCGCCGACCATGACGAAGTGCGCGACGTCGGCCGCGTCGAGGTGCTGACCGACAAGACCATCTCGATACGCATGCTGTTCGATCCCGGCCACAGCCTGGAAGAGCGCATCCTGCGCGAGCAGTTCGGGTATTGATGCTGTCGTCCCGGCCTTGACCGGGACGACGAATATCCCCCGCGCAA
Organism: Bradyrhizobium sp. Arg237L; assembly: GCF_029990105.1. NCBI lineage: Bacteria > Pseudomonadati > Pseudomonadota > Alphaproteobacteria > Hyphomicrobiales > Nitrobacteraceae > Bradyrhizobium > Bradyrhizobium sp. Arg237L. The sequence goes on from NZ_JAQMIL010000007.1 coordinate 6,962, forward strand.
CCTTTCCTTAACCGCCACAGCGATATGGTTAACGGCGGGTAATGCCGTTTGGGCCGGGCGGGACATGTATCGCATCGATTTCAACAAGCTGCGGTTTCTGATCTGCGACGACAATCCGCACATGCGCCGCATCCTGCGGACGCTCTTGCATTCGTTCGGCGCGCGCGAAGTCTACGAGGCGGAAGACGGCGCCACCGCGCTCGAAATGTATACCCACTACGTTCCCGACATCGTCATCACCGACTGGTCGATGCCGATCTTCGACGGGCTCGAGCTCGCGCAGATGATCCGGCAGCCGGAATCCAACGCCAATCCCTATGCGCCGATCATCATGCTGACCGCGCATTCGGAGAAGCGCCGCGTGACGGTGGCGCGCGATGCCGGCGTCACCGAATTCCTGGCCAAGCCGATCTCGGCCAAGGGACTCTACCAGCGCATCCTCAATGTCGTTGCCAACCCCCGCCCCTTCATCAAGACCAAGACCTATTTCGGCCCGGACCGCCGCCGCAACACCAGCGCTACCTATATCGGGCCCGAGCGCCGCGTCGGCGGCGAGATGGAAGTGATGCAACAGCCGTCGCTGCTCGATAAGGCGCGTTCCAGCATCTAGCGGGAATCAAGGAGGTCGTCATGGCGAAAGAGAAACCGGGTACGCTGGAGATCAAGACCTTCGCCACGCACCATGTGATCACGCCACCCAACCCGCTGCGCAAGGTGCTGCGCCGCATCCCTCCCGACATCGATCACGACGATCCCGTCGCGCGCGCCGAGCAGGCGCTCGCGGATCTCTCCGGCGAATTCAAGCAGTGGATGACGATCGAGGCCGACCGGCTGTCGGCCGCGCACGCCATTGTGCTGCGCCACGGCTTCTCGCACGAAACGCGCGAAGAGCTGTTTCGCGCCGCCCATGACATCAAGGGCGACGCCGCGACCTTCGGCTTCCCCTCTGCCGGCGCCGCCGCCGAAAGCCTGTGCCGCATCATCGAGCACGCCCCCGATCTCGACGAGGTGCCGCCGGAGCTGATCACCCACCACATCAACGCGATCCAGGCGATCGTGCGCGAGCGCACCAAGCTCGACACCGCCGTGATGGCAAGCGCGCTAAGCAGGCAGCTCCGCGGTATCGCGGATGAATTCCTGCTCAAGGTCAACCGCGACCGCCCTGAACATCTCGAAGCCATCCTCGCGCCGAGCATCGCACCGGCGGAGTGATGACGGCGTACGGTGGGCAAAGCTCAGCGTGCCCACCATCGCGAGCGGAGTGTTGATGGTGGGCACGCTCCGCTTTGCCCACCCTACGCAGCTCGTCGCTATCCCCCGTCATTCCGGGATGCGCCGCCAGGCGCAGGCCCGGAATCCATTGGGCCGCATGCGCAGGCGGCGAAATGGATTCCGGGTTCGATGCTGTCGCATCGCCCGGAATGACGACGTGTGTTGCGGCGGCGGTTTTTCTTACGCAGCGATCAAATCGTGCTCGAGCGGTGCGAGCGCTTCTTCCGCGACCAGTTCTTCGCAGAAGACGCGCGCTTCCTCGCGCGCGGATTCGGTGGCGAAGCGGCGGAGCAGGATCAACAGCGGCTCGGCGGCCTGCCGATCGGTCTCGCAATGGGTCAGCACGCGCTCGACCATGCGGCGACGCAGCCTGACCGCGCCGTCGATGCTGTCGACATAGCCGGCCTCATGACTTGCCTCGAGCGCGGCACGGAAGGCGGCGAAGGTGGATTCCGGCAGGCCCGCGCGGATCAGCAGCGCGTCGAGACTGGCGGCGCCGCGGTCATGCAACAGCGCGGCGATGCGCGCCTGCGGCAGGCCGGAGAGTTCGGCGAGCGCTGCGTGGAACAGCTCGAGATTGCCCGAGAGCAGCGCGCGCAGGATCAATCCGGCGGTGAGTTGTCCGGTGGTGCGCAGATGCGCGACGAGCCCGCGCATCTCCTCGCCGCGAGAACGCGCCGCGATGTGGACGGTCGAACGCTCGCACGCTTCGCTGGCAATGCGCCCTGCCCGGTCGGCGGAGAGCCAGTTGCGGGCGACCACGAATTGCGCCAGCGTCTCCGACAGCTTTGCCACCAGCGCCATGCGGGTCGCGGCCGGCAGGCCTTCCAGCACCAGCATCGCCTCCCGGATCGCGGCGAGATGGCCGTGCCGCTCGACGATGCGGTCCCAGGAGAACGGTGCGAGTTCCGCATTCGCGTTCTCGATCAATTCGAGCGCTGCGGCGGCGCAGCCGACTTCGGCGATCGCCGCACCTACGGATGCGGGCAGATTGATCCGCCGCGCGATCGCGCATTGCATCTCGTTATTGCCTGTCGCGACAATGTCGACGAGGTCGGCATCGATCAGGAGCGGCGAATGTTCCAGCACCGGCAGCGCGATTCCGGGTTGGTCGACCGCGAGCGCCTGCACGATGGCCGCCGGCGCCTCGGCGCTGCGCGCGAACACCTCGGCCATCGCCTGCCGCACCAGCGGTGACGGATCGTCGAGCAGCATCAACAACGCGCCCTCGGCGGCGATGCGGTCGTCCTCGGAAAGGTCTGAAATCAACCAGGCCCGCGCCAGTGCCCGGGTGGCCTCGGCCCGCTCCCCTGCCGGAGCGGTCCTGATCCAATTAATGAACTGCCGAACGATCATGGTCCTTCCGGCTTACGCAACGAAACGGCACGGTGATGCAGTGCCAACGTAACAAAAGATAAACCATGACGCTTAACAAAGGGTTCACCATAACTCTTTGGGTTTATTGACGTTTCGTTAATGGAGAAAGGCTGCGCTTGCCCCAGCCACAGACCTCATCCTGAGGAGCGGCAGACGTGCGCGGCGTCGGATCAGCCCGAGAACGTGCCGTTGCGGTCGCTGAAGAGGTCGAGACGGCCGGGAGGCCGGACTTCGGGAGCCTGGCTCGAGAGCGAGGCGGTCGCGACCTGTGAGGGGCGGCCCCATAATTCCTGCACGGTGGGCGAAATCGGCTCGGCGCGGTCGCCGGCCTGGAACAGCGAGCGGAACATTGGATCGCCCGGAGTGGACGCCGTTTGCGTGGCGGACACTGGCGACACTGCGCGCGCATCCGGGAAGCTAGAGAGATAGGCGGCGTTGTCGATCGCGAGCGGCGTGGTGGGCGCGGCGCTCGCGATCTCGCCGCCGGCAGCAGTGAAAGCCGTGCGGGTTTCGCTGGAATTGGCGGCGCCGGCATAGCGCGCGCTCAGCACCGAATAGACTTCCGACACACTGCGGGCGCGTCCAGAACCGTCGTAGAAGATCGAACTGTTGGCGGCGGCCGCCTTCGGAAACATCTGCGCGGCACTGGCATTCGGATTGCCCTCCGCGCTCGAGATCAGTTTCGCTGCGCCGCCGACGCCCATGAAATGCGCCATGTAGAGCTCGGCATCGCTCGGACGACGGCCGATGCTGCCCGTGAGCTTGAAGCTGTTGGATTGCGTCAGCACGCCGGCCATCGCGGACGCGGCGTCCGGATCGTCGCGCAATCGCATGATCGCCGCCCGCGCCTGGGGGTCGCTGACCGAATAGCTGCCGTCGGAATTCTTCGTGATGGCGTCGGCATATTTCCCGTAGCCGAGCTGATCCCCCGCCTCCTTCACCGTGCCGAGCCAGGTCTGGTCGATGAATTGAAACAGCCCGCGCGCGGATGAGGTCGACGCGGAAGCCCGCGGGTTGAAGTTGGATTCCATCTTGGCGGTCGTGAGCAGGTATTGAAAGCTCGTGCCGGTGGTGGACGCGGCCTGCTTGATCGAGCCCGCGATCTTCGCGCGCGTCGGGTCGACACCTGCCGCAGCCCCGGCGTTGAATATATCGACCGCCATCGATTGATGCCCCGCTCCTCGCGAAACGCTCGCGTGGGCTTCATGAACGCCGGTAATCGGCGCAGCTCCCTCCGATACCCTGCGGCAATCATGGTTAATGGGAGGTTAAAGCGCCGGCGGCCGTAGCGGAGCTTACGGCTGCGCCTCGTAGTAGCGCGCGACCTGATCGATCTCTTCTGCGGTCATCTGGCGGGCGATATTGCGCATCTGCTCGCTGATGTCGTTGCGGCGCGTGCCCGATGCGAAGGCCTGCAACTGCGCCTTGATATAGACGGCGGACTGGCCGCCGAGCCAGGGGCTGCCGGCCTTGATGTCGATCTCGCCATGGCAGGAGCCGCAGGGCGGGATGTTGCGCATCGGCGCGCCCGTCACCACGATCGCAGGCGCCGGCAGGTTCGGATTGACCTGGCTGGAGGGCACGCGCGGCAGATAGGCGTAATAGAGGGCGACATCGCGCATGTCCTGGTCGGTCATATTGGCCGCGAACGGGCTCATGACGACGTTGACCCGCGCCCCGGTCTTGAAGTCGTTCAACTCCTTGTACGTCACCGCGGCGTACTGCCCGGCGAGGTTCGGCGAATTGGCGTCGCTCACGCCTTGCGGCCCGTGGCAGATCGCGCAGCGCTGCGCGAGCGTCGCGCCACGGCCGATTGAAACCTGGTCCTGCCGTGTCAGCATTTCCGGAGTGACCACGACATTCGACGTCTTGAACGCAGGCGGGACCGCCGCGGCTGGCCTCGGCAGGTTGGGCACGCCGGCTGCGCTGCAGATCGCGTCCCAGATGCCGGCAAGCTTCAGATTGGGCTGCAGCAGCGGCAGCCAGATCAATCCCACGATCGCGGACAGCACCGCGATGGCGGCGGTGACGCCGACGCTGATGCTGAACCAGGGATTGCGCGGCGAATAGAGCTCGTCCTCGCTCATCTGCTAGCTCCGACATAAACGGCAGGCACGCTGGTATTCTTCACGGCCATCAGTTGGCCGATCGGGTAGCCGTAATTGACGATCGTCAGCCCGATCATCAGCGCCAGCCACAATCCAAAGCTGTTGAGCGCAACCGGAATGCGCGCAGGCATGTGCAAGGGGATCGCGAAGCTATAGGAACCCGCCTCGCCTCTCGGCGCGAACTGGCCGCGGATCAGCACGATCAGGAACAGGATGCCTGACGTCAGCAGGATCAATCCGCCGAACGCCGAGATCACCACCGAGAAAGCCTGCGGCGCGATCGCGGGATTGGCATAGTCATAGAACGCCATGCGGCGGGGCATGCCGAGGATGCCGACATAGTGCCAGGGGAACGTGGTGACGATCATGCCGATGAACCACAGCCAGAGCTGGGTGCGCATCAACCCATGACTATCGAGCGTGCGGCCGGTCAAATGCGGCCACAGGTCATAGGCGATCGCGAAATACATGATGACGATGGCGCCGCCGAATATCAGATGAAAGTGGCCGGTGATCCATTGCGTGTTGTGGATGCTGGTATTGAGCTGATAGCTCATGTTGATGAGCCCGCCGGCGCCGCCGAAGCCAAGCATGACCAGCGACAGCGCGGTCGCGAGCATGATCGGATTCTTCCACGGCAGCGCGCCAATCCAGCCGAACGCGCCCCTGCCCCCGCGCAGCCGGCTCGCGATCTCGGCCGAGGCGCAGATCGTGAACACCGTGAGCAGCGTCGGCAGTGCGACGAGACCGGTGAACACCGATTGCATGAACTTGAAGCCGGCGCCGACCTGCGGATCGGCAAACAAATGATGCACTCCGATCGGCATCGCGACCACGACGAACATGATGAAGGCGACCCGCCCCATCGCGTCGCTGTAGAGCCGGCCGCCGATCGCGCGCGGGAAGATGGTGTAATAGGCGATGTAGGTCGGGATCAGCCAGAAATAGACGATGGCGTGCAATGTCCAGGAGAAGAATACGCGGGCCAATCCAGCGTCGATGGTGGTGGTGAGCCCAAGCGCGGTCGGAATGATCTGGAAAATGAGCTCGAGCGCGGCGCCAACTGCGGTCCAGCCCCAGAGAAGGGAGCCCGCGACATTGGCGAACATCGCGAGCGGCACCGGCTTGTCCCTGTTGTCGCGCTTCCAGACCGCGAGATTGATCGACATCAGCGCGACCCAGATCCATGAACCGACCACGACCAGGACCACGCCGATGTAATAGAAGGCATTGCCGATCATCGGCGGATAGAAGGTATAGAGCACCGACGCCAGTCCGAGCGAGACCGGGATCATCGCGACCACGCTGCCGATAGCGACCAGCGCGATACCGGCCCAGGCCCAGCGCCGCCCGACCAACGGCCGCTCCAGCGCTGCTTCGCTGATCGCGTAGCCAAAGCCCATCGCAACCAGGGTCGGGAAGACATAGCCCATCACCGTGCCGTGCGCGGTAACCGAGCGATAATAGAATTCCGGATTGAAGTGCCAGACGTTCAGCGGGCTGCGCTCGAACATCTGCCAGGCGCCGAGCACCAGCGCCGCGCCGAACACGATGAAGGCGAGCCAGAAATGCGCCAGGATCAGCCGCTTGTTAATCAACACAGGTGAGCCTCCGTTTGCTCGCCGCCATGTTGCGGAACGTAGTCTGGTCGACCACCTTGACCTTGCCCCACATGCCCTGATGACCGATGCCGCAGAATTCCTGGCAGGGCATCATGTGTTCGCCCGGCGCCTTGAAGCTGATCGGCAGATCCGAGACATAGCCCGGCACCAGCATGGTGTTGATGTTGGTGCCCTCGATCAGGAAGCCGTGCACGACGTCGGCGCTGGTGGCGCGGATGGTGATCGGCGTTTCCGCCGGCACCACGAGGCATTGCGGGGTGAAGGAATATTGCTGCCCGATCGCGCGCACCGTGACGGAGCCGTCGGCCTCCAGGGCGCTGCCGAGATTGCTTTCGACGAATTCGCCGGAAAGGTGCAAGGTCGTGGGATCGGCGGTCTCGACGCGGCCCTGCGGCATCGTTGTATGGTAGATGCCGAAGAAGGCGGCCAATCCGACGAGCACGCCGATGATCACGATCGACAGCGTTGCCCAGCGCCGCTCGATGCGCGCGGCAACCGCCTCGCCGAGACCATGCGCACCGTGACTAAGATCGGTCTCACTCGTCACGATCAGGCGCTCCGCGGCAGGAAGACGAAGAGATAGAAGGCGAACCATAAAGCGACGACGATTGCGGTCGCGATGCCCGCCACCGCAATGGCCCCGCCGGGACCTGCGCGCACGATCGCGTCGACCGCCTCGTCATCGGAATGCTGCGCCGGCCCTTGCGAAGATGAATCCGTCATGGCGCGCCCCTTCTCCAGATCATGCTCTACTTCAGCGTGGCCGTGCGCAATTCGTTGGCCTGGCGCGCCGACACCGGCGCGCCGCGATTGCCCCAGGATGTCCTGATGTAAGTGACGACGGCGGCGACCTCATCGTCGGAGAGGCGCTGCGCGAAGGGCGGCATGCCATAGGGCATCGGGTTGCCCGCGGTGCCCGGCGGATAGCCGCCATTGAGCACCATGCGGATGGCATTCACCGCCGAGGCCATCTGGATCGACTGATTGCCGGCGAGCGGCGGATAATGCGGCGGCATGCCGAGCCCGGTCGCGCCATGGCAGCTTGCGCAGTCGCGGTCATAGATCTGCTTGCCGAGCGAGAGCAGAAGGCTGCTCTCGGCCGACGGTATCGCCGGCGGCGGCTTGTCCGGCGAGCTGCCCTGCGCGAGGCCCTTCAGGTAGACCGCCATCGCGCGGATGTCCTCGTCGTTGAGGTATTGCAGGCTGTTGTAGACGACTTCCGCCATCGGCCCGTAGACCGCGCCGCGGGCGGAGACGCCGGTGCGCAGATAATCGACGATCTCCTGGATGCTCCAGTCGCCCAGCCCCGCTTCCTTGTTCGAGGTGAGCGACGGCGCGTACCAGTACTGCATCGGAATCAGGCCGCCCTCGAACGCCTGCGATTCCGAGCTGCCGCCGAGCGCGTTGATCGCGGTGTGGCACATGCCGCAATGTCCGAGGCCTTCGACCAGATAGGCGCCCCTGTTCCATTCCGCCGACTTCGTCGGGTCGGGCTTGAACTCGCCCTCGTTGAAGAACAGCGTGCGCCAGCCGATGATCAGCGAGCGGTTGTTGAAGGGAAAGGTCAATTCATGCGGCTTGTTGACCTGCTTCACCGGCGGGACCGAACGCAAAAAGGCGTAGATCGCATCGGAGTCCTCGCGCGTCACCTTGGTGTAGGAGCCGAACGGCATCGCGGGATAGACGAGGCCGCCGTCGGGGAAGCGGCCATCATGCATCATCCGGTAGAACTGGTCCGAGGTCCAGGTGCCGATGCCGGTCTGCGGATCGGGCGTGATGTTGGAGGTGTAGAGCGTGCCGAACGGCGTCTTCATCGGCAGGCCGCCGGCAAAGGTCTTGCCTTCGCGCGCGGTGTGGCAGGCGATGCAGTCGCCGGCGCGGGCGAGATATTCGCCCCGCTTGAGCAGCTCGGCATTGGCTGGCGGGTTCTGCTGCGCACTTGCCGGCGTTACGCCGGCGAAGCACAGCGCCAGAAGGAGAATCAGCTTGGTTGAGAGGCGTTGCATCGGCGAGCTCCCTTCAACGCGGCTCGCTGCCGCATGCAAGCGGCATCGGCAGGCTGCCTTGCGGCGCGAACGACGGATCTGCCGGCGCCGGACGCGATGAGAGATAAGCGGCGACCGCCTTGACGTCGTCCTCGGTGAGAAGGCTTGCGACAATCTGCATGCAGTCCGGGGCCGCCGCGGTGCGGGTGCCGTAGCGCCAGCCGCCGAGCTGGGCGCTGATATAGCTTGCGCGCAGGCCGAGCAGGCCGGGAATCGCGGGCTCCATGCCGCCAAAGCTCGGGCCGTGGCAGCTTGCGCAGGGCGGGATGCCGCGCTGCGCATCGCCGTTCTTCACGATCGATTCGCCGCGCGCGAGTATAGCGTCGCTGACGGTCGGGATCGCCGGCTCCGGGAATGGCGGCCGCAACGAGGCGAAATAGTCGGCCATCTTCTTCAGGTAGTCGTCGGGCAGGAATTCCAGGAGATAGTTCATCGGCGGATATTTGCGCCGGCCATCCCTGAAGGCGACGAGCTGATTATAAAGATAGCCTGCCGGCTTGCCGGCAAGACGCGGGAAATAGACGTCGCTTGTACCCTCGCCTTGCCCACCGTGACAGGACGCGCAGGCCAGCACGCGCGCCGCCATGGTGTCGGGCGCGCGCTCCGGCGTCTGCGCCCGCGCGGGAAGAAGAGGCAGCGCGAAAAAGACAAAACACAATCGGATTAGAGAAAAACGACGCGCCACCGTTTCGACTCCACCTCGACCACGGGTGGGAATTTTTGCACATCATGTTGACGGTGGCAACGCAGCTCACGCGCGCTGCGCCGCGTCATCTGCACAACGGAAATTGAGTCTATTTGCGATAGACTTTGTCGGGATCGAACAGGCGATCGGCATCAACGAATGACAGTGCTGTGTCACCGTCGTCATGCGTGACCGCGCGATAGAAGCAGGAGCGGCGGCCGGTATGGCAGGCCGCGCCGGTCTGCTCGACGCGGATCCAGATCGCGTCCTGGTCACAATCCGTTCGCATCTCGATCACACGCTGTGTCTGGCCGGAGCTTTCGCCCTTGCGCCAGAGCGCATTGCGCGAGCGGCTGAAATACCAGGCCTCGCCGGTCGCGATCGTCTTGCGCAGCGCTTCGTCGTTCATATGCGCGACCATCAGCACGTCGCCATTGGCGGCGTCCGTCGCGACGCAGGTCACGAGCCCGGACGCGTCGAATTTGGGCTGGAATGCCAGCCCTTCCTCGCGGTCGTGATCATGTGCTGACACGGGATAAGCCTCGCAATGTTGTGCGAGGTTACCGGGTCGGTCCTCGCACCAGGGACAGGAAACGCTGCTGCTCCGCCGGATTGTCGCGGAACATGCCGGTGAAGCGGCTGGTGAAGGTCGACGCGCCATGCTTGGCGACCCCGCGCACCGACATGCAGGTATGCTCGGCCTCGATCAGGACGGCAACGCCGCGGGGCTTGAGAATCTCGTCGATCGCAGCCGCGATCTGGGCGGTCAGATGCTCCTGGGTCTGCAGCCGGCGGGCAAAGATGTCGGTAAGCCGGGCAAGCTTGGACAGGCCCACCACCCGCTCGACCGGGGTATATGCAATATGTGCCTTGCCGTAGAACGGCATCATGTGGTGCTCGCACTGCGAGGTGAACTCGATGTCGCGAACCAGCACGAAATCGTCGTAGCCGGCGGTCTCGCCAAAGGTGCGGTCGAGCACCTCGGCCGGGCACTGGTGATAGCCCTGGTAAAGCTCGTCAAAGGCCTCGACGACGCGTCGCGGCGTGTCCAGGAGGCCCTCGCGATCCGGATCCTCGCCGATATAGCTCAGCAGCGTCAGAACCGCCTGCTCGGCTTCAGCCCGCGACGGGCGCGGCTGGTCGGCGCGGACGGCGGCGGCAAGGAATTCGGACGGATCGAGCTCGGCCGGCCGGGTTTCGACCACCCGAGTTTCAACCTTTTTGGGCTCGTTGCTCTTGGCAGGGCGGATCGATTTGATTGCAGCGTCCATTCGACGTCTCTCCGTTCGACCGGTCCCCTTTTCGGACCGGGTGTGTCACCGGGCAGACGAGGCGGCCTGATGCCGCCGGACGCCTGGAGTCCCCTGAGCATGATGCCATTTCGTCGAAATGTCATCCTGCTCCATATCTTGTTTGAGCATGATCTCTTCGGAAAACCGGTATCCACTTTTCCGGATCATGCTGTAACACCGGCAGCATAGCATTGGCTTCTGAACTGGCCCGCGCCGGTGGCATGGCCGGACTGTATTTCGGCCGATACCGCCCATATATAGGGCCATGAAACCTTGCCGCCAAGGGCGCCCCTGCCCCTCTGCCCACGAGCTTTATTCGCATGCTGAATGACATCTACAACAAGCGGATCATCGAACTGGCCGGGAATATTCCGCGTCTCGGACGCCTTCCCGACCCCGATGCCAGCGCCACCGCGCATTCGAAACTCTGCGGCTCGACCGTGAAGGTCGACCTCAAGATGGACGGCCCCGTCGTCACCGACTTCGCCCATGACGTCAAAGCCTGCGCGCTGGGGCAGGCCTCCTCCTCGATCATGGCAAGTCACGTGGTGGGCTCGACCGCCGATGAACTGCGCGACTTGCGCGAGACCGTGCGCAAGATGCTCAAGGAAAACGGCAAGCCCCCGGAAGACGGCAAATGGGCCGAGATCGCCCTGCTCGAGCCGGTGCGCGACTACAAGGCCCGCCACGCCTCCACCATGCTGACGTTTGATGCCGTGGTTGATGCGATCGGCCAGATCGAGGCGAAGGCCAAGCAGCCGGCGTAGGCCGCGCCCGTCCCCTCCCGTCATTGCGAGCGGAGCGAAGCAATCCGCGCCTCCACAAGTGGCGCTATGGATTGCTTCGCTCCGCTCGCAATGACGGGGAAAATGACAGCGTCACTTCGCCGGCTGGACCGGGGGCGGCGTGGCGGTGCTGCCGGCGGGAACCAGGGCTTCCGCGGTCTTGGTCGATGTCGACCTCGCGGGGTGTGCCGTCGTCTCGCCGTCAGCCATGCTCGTGGCGAAACGGTCCTGCGTCGCTTTCGACTTCGCCTCCGCGACCGGGACGGTGGCCGCATTGTCCTGCGGCGGCAACACGTCGGCGACCTGCTCGGTGGTGGTGAGATTGGTCAGCCGCAACTCGTCGCGCGACAGTTCGTGCAGTTCTTCCCAGGGGGGAACGCTCAGCGCCAGCGACAACAGGTCGCCTGCGCCGCCCATGTCGAAAGTGTACTTCGCGAGCCGGCCGATATCGCGCTCCACGATCATCATGTCCTGCGCGGTGTAGTTCGCGGCGCGCGCATCGTCGGCGCGGTCGCCCATCCAGATCTGGTGAACGCGGACATGCGCGTCTTCCGGCACGTAACGGGTCTTGCCGGACAACAGCAGGAACACGCACATCGACTCGCAATAGGCTTCCGGCCTGACGCTGGCGCGCTGGCCCTGCGACGTCTGGTTGATGACGGTCATACCGACAGTGGTCAATGCGCCCAGGCCGCGGAAGCGGCGGCCGAGCGTGATGGCGTCGTTGACTGATCCGCCGCTGGAATCGAGCACGATGGTGGCGCCGCCGAGCTGGCGGCCGCGGGCGAACTCATCGAAGTCGCGCGGGCTGTCGGCGGTGATGATGCCGACGGCGGATACCCAGCCCCTGCAATTGGGCTCGCAGGCCACCCAACTGAACCGCATCGGTGTCTTGCGTTGTTCCAGGCTGGCGCCGGCGCGGGCCGAATTGCCCAGCGTCGTGACCGAGCCAGGTAGTGTGATGCAAAAGGCGGCGGCGCCGAGGAGTGCCAGACCGCGAAGACGAAGCGACGTCACGAGCCTCAATTTGGTTCCTTCCCCCAAGCCCCATGGATGAGCGGTGGCAACGGCCCCATCGCAACGTGACAAGATGGTGTCATCGAAGCATTATCAAAACGGTAACCGTACTGACCTGTGCCGTCCATAGGACCTTCGCTGCAGCGCCGCCTGTGCGGTGCGATAGTTGCGAACTGTGGCGTAAATATCTGCGAGAACTGAGTTCCTTGCTTGGGAACCCCCGCAACACGACGTAAGTTTGCGGTATGACGCCCATGGAACATCGAACGTCACACCAATTTCAATGCACGGACTGTGCCAGCGCAGCCCGGCGGCTGCCGCGCAATCTCGGTCGCGCGCTGATCTGGATCTACCGGCATACGCTGTCGCCGCTGGTCGGCTACAACTGCCGGCATCTGCCGACCTGCTCGGTCTATGGCGACGAGGCGATCGAGCGCTTCGGGCTGTGGGCCGGTGGCTGGATGACGTTGGCGCGGCTATTGCGCTGCCATCCCTTCGGCACGTCGGGCATCGACAACGTGCCGGAACAGGCGCCGCCCGGCGCGCGCTGGTATCTGCCGTGGCGCTACGGCCGCTGGCGCGGTGTCAACTCACCGTAGAGGGATCGCCGTCGCCGCCGCGGTGCTTTCACGCCACGCATGCATCGCTGGCGTGCGGGAACTGTGGCGGCAGTGCGGCATTGACTCTTTGCGTCCGCGGGGAGGACACCAATAATGCGCTGGAAAATCAGCCGCCACGGTCATGACCCGCGCCAGATAGATTTGCTGGCGATCATCGCCCTGCTCATTTTGATCGTTTCCGCGTACCTCTATTTCACCCACAAGCCGAACACGCCTGACAACAGCGCCTTCATCGTGCCGAGCCAGAGCGTGCACTGGTGATGCGGTGTGGGTGAATTGGAGCATGATCCGGAAAAGTGGAAACCGGTTTTCCCTCGCGACAAACGCGAAGCGTTTGCGCGGAGATCATGCTCAAACAAAGAGATGAGATCGTGATTCGATTCCGTCTAATCGGATCATGATTTAGCGCGGCTCACGCAGCCTCGAGCGCCTTGGCAGCTTCGCCGTCGTACACGGGCGTCGCTATCCCGGCCTGTCGGGCTTTGATCTGCAGGGCCAGGATGCGAGAGTAAAATCGCGCGACTCCAACTCCACCGCTGTGAAACCACAACCCTTTCTGTTGCGTGGGCTTCCACATGTTCCGCAGCTCCCCCTGCCACGGGCCGGGATCGCGGCGCGTGCCTGAGCCAAAACCCCACAGCGGGCCGACCCTTTTTGCAGTCTCCGGCGTCAGGATGGGTTCGAACGAGCCGCGCTCGTAGCCGGTTGCGTAGAAGATGATATCAGCGGGAAGTTCGCTCCCGTCGCTGAGAACCACGCTTTCTTCGCGAAGCGCGGTGATGCCGACACCACTTCTCAGCTTTATGCTGCCGTTCGCGACCAGCTCTGATGCACCGACATCGATATAGTAGCCACCGGGATCGCGCAGGACCTGAGGAAACACGCCGCTCTCGTCCTCACCGAAGGTCAATCGAAAGCCGGCGCTCTCCAGTCGCCGGTAGAAGGCCGCGTCTTTCTCCTTCACGTGCTTCACCAGCTTCTGGTGCATGCCCACCACAATGCGCAAGGGGGTTGCGGCGAGCAACAAGTCCGCCAGATCGGTCGCTATACCCTGCGCCTTCGGCTCGCTGCCGTAGAGCCTGGCAAATCCTTCGAGCAACGTCTCCAACCTCATCACGATGGTCGGACTGCGCTGAATCATCGTGACATCAGCGCCATCAGCGAAGAGATCCGCAGCAATATCGTGCGCCGTGGTGCCTGATCCCACCACAACGCACCGGCAGTTCCTGTGATGAGGGTTGCTACGATACAAGCTTGCATGTTGTTGCGGTCCCTTGAACCGCTCCTTGCCGGGTACGTCCGGGATCTTCGGAGTCCCGAATAATCCGGTAGCGAGCACAAGCTGCTCCGGGTTGAGCTCGATCGCGCGGTCGCGGCGTTTGACCTGGAGGCGCCATTTCCCTCGCGCATCATCGTATTCGGCCCCTACGCATTCTGCCCCGGTCATCACGTCGAGTTGCATCACCGACTGATAGGCATCCAACCAGTCGGCGAAGTTCTCCTTCGAGGGATGCAGCGGCCAGTCCTCGGGGTAAGAGAATCCCGGCATCTGATCAAAATATGAGGGAGTGTGCAGCGACAACGCATCGTGGCGATTTCGCCAGGTATCGGACGGTCGTTCGCGGCGATCGATGATCAGCGTCGGGACACCGAGCTTTCGGAGCTGCACGCCCAATCCAAGCCCGCAATGTCCGGCTCCAACAATCACACAGTATGGCTGCGTCGTCGAAGCGGAAATATCGCCGAATCGCTTTTCCTGATGCGCATCTCCGCTATGGCTCATATGGTCAGAGCCCGGCGCTTCTTCGAGGCCTTTCAGCTCCGCCATCGACGTGAGCAATGTCCAGACCTTGCCCTCTCTCAAGCGAATGACTGCTTTGCAGCGAGCGACCTTCGTCTCGAACTCGACGATTCCTTCGACGATGCCATCTTCGAGACGCGCGGGTCTTGTTTGCCGCCATGCCGTGGGTGCCGCACGCGCAAGGCACGTATCCAACATCTGTCGGATTTCGCCATGACCTTCGACAGTGCGCACGTTCCAGGTGAATGCCAGCAGGTCACGCCAGAATGCGTCCGGATGGAACAGGATCAGCAGCGCATCAATGTCTTTCGCCGCTGCAGCGACGTTAAAGAAGCCCAGCCATTTGTTGAATCGGTCGTCGACATCGGCAGCGATCATATCAATCCCTCGGAACTTGAGTGACAGATCACGAACCTGACGAGGCGCGGCTACGAATGGATTACAGGACGCGCGGTCGATCCAGCCAGTGCGTTACGATCGCAACATTCACTTGATGTTGAAGCACGACCGGAGTTCTAGCGCCCAAACCAGAAGAAACCGCCGGGCTGCGAACTGAAGAATGGTGCCGGCTGCCGCGGTGCCCTGGGACGCGGCGGTGCCGGTTTGGGAGCTGGCGCATCCTGGGCCACCGCATCGGCGGTGCCGAAGCCGTCACCCGGCAATTGCACGGCAAGCAGCAGGTTGGTTTCATGCGTGCGCCAGCGATAGCCGATGCCGAAATCGATCGGCTGCGCGCGGTGGAACAGCTCGGCATAGGACTCCTGGTAGCGGCCCGGGAATTCGGCGATCGGGCCGGCATAGCGGCCGAACGGGAAGAAGCGCCAGCGACTCTGGTTGAAATAGACCAGCGGAATCCCGGAATCGTCCTGGATGATGGTGGCGCTGTTCTTGAGGATGAAGTCACGCACAACAGTGAAATTGCCGGCGTGCATGAGATAGGACGCGCTCTTGATCAGGCTGTTGCCGGGCGCAAGCGTCTCGCAGAATTTCAGGAAGCCGCTCGCCTTGACGCCGGAATTGGAGAGATCGGTCGAGAAGTAATAGAGCGTGCGCTCGACGCCATCATTGCCGGCGAAGGTGATGCGTGCGCCGCGCACCGCGCCCTTCCCTGCCCCTTCCGTGACGACGATGCCGTTCTCGTCGAGCACAACCGGCGCGACGGTGCGGATGGTCTTGCCCGAGCGCGCCAGGAATACATAGAGGATCGGCAAGGTGCCGCTGATCTCGCCCGCATGCAGGTCGACCTTCATCTTCTTGGTGATGAAGAAGGAGAAGCTCAGGACCGAAGACAGCGAGCGCTCGACATTGTAGAGCGCAGCACCGATGTCGCTGCGCGGCAGCCTTGTCAGATCGGGTACCGAGCCGGTCGGCTCGAGCGCGCTGAGCACATAGGTCGTCGCCTGGGAATAGAAGGCGTCGGCGTAGATGAAGTCGGGCCCGGAGAACATGTAGAACATGGTCGGCCGCGGCGCCGCGAGATTGGCCTCCGCCCAGGCGCGGATCTTCGACAACTGGCGCTGCTCGAGCTGCGCAAAGGCCTGGTCGAAGAATCGGGCGTGCTGTTGCCAGGCCGGGTCCCGGGTCAGCGGGACCAGTGGAGAATCTGCTGACGGCATCATCCCGGCAAGGAAGCGCGCGGTATCGTCCGCGGTCACGGTGTCGGCGGCACACGCCGGCAGCGCCGCGAGCATGATGGCGAAAGCGAGCGCGACAACTTTCAATGGCAGGAACATCCTCATTCGCGACCCGATGCTCCGGCGGCCGCCGGGCGCGCCGCCCCTTTGCGGAAAACGGCGTAGATCAAAAGGCCGGAAAGCATGATCAACGTACCGAGCGCCGACTGCAGCGGACGGTCGGTCAACAGATAGTACATCATGAAACCGGTCACGAGCAGGAAAACCGCAGGGGTGACCGGGTATCCCCAGGCGCGGTAAGGCCGCGGCAGGTCGGGACGGGTGATGCGCAGCTTGATCACGGCGAGCACCGTGAAGAACGAGCAGAACAGGAGCGCGAACTGGATGAAGTCGAGCACCGCCTCGAAGCTGCGCGTGAACAGCATCAACGTCGCCACCGCAAGCTGGAACAGGATCGCATAGGCCGGCGCGCCGCTGGTCGAGTGGCGCGCGAAGATCCGCAGTGCGGGGATGTCCTCGCCCATGGTCATCATCACGCGCGGGCCGATCCACATCATCGCGCTGATCGAGGAGATCAGCCCGACACAGATCATCGCGCCGACGATGCGGCCGCCGAGCTCGCCGAAGATATAGCTGCCGGAGATCCGGGCGACGTCGATCTGGCCGGCAAGCCGGTCGATCGGCGCGGTGTGCAGGAACACCGCGTTCAGGGCGACATAGAGCACGAGCACGATCAGCGTTCCGGACAGCATCGCACGCGGCAAATTGCGCTCCGGCAGGTGCATCTCGCCGATGATGTAGGTCGCCGCGTTCCAGCCGGAGAACGAATACATCACGAACACCAGGCTGATCGCGAACGGCGCGCTGACGATATGGGAAAGGTCGGCCGAAGTCGGCGCGAACGAGATCGGCTGCGGCGTCGCGATCAAGTATCCGGCGACCAGAAACGCGACGATCAGCACCACCTTCAGGATGGTCGAGACCAATTGGAAGGTCGAGGAGTGCCTGACTCCGGTAAGCTGGATGATCGACACCAGCCATACCACGCCGAGCGCCAGCACAAGCGGCGGCGCGTCGGGCAAGACCGACTTGCCGTATTCGCCGAACGCCATGGCGGCGAGCGCGACCGGCGCGGCGAAGCCCACGGTCGCCGACACCCAGCCGGCGACGAATCCGAACGCCGGGTGATAGGCGCGGCTCAGGAAATTGTACTCGCCGCTCGAGCGCGGAAACATCGCGCCGAGCTCGCCGTAGGAAAATACACCGCACAGCGCGACGATGCCGCCAACGGTCCACAGCAAGAGGATCGAGAAGCCTGACGGAATGTCCTTGACCTGGAAGCCGAGGCTGGTGAAAACGCCGACGCCCACCATGTCGGCGACCACGATGGCCGTGGCCACGAGGAGCGAAACGGTCGAACCGCTGCCGGGGAGCGAACCGGACCATGCCGCGCTGCCCGTGTGTGATGCCGCCATATCGGACCGTACCTTCAGCGCCACGCGCTTCGACGATTCCCATCGTGCAGGCGGAAAACGGCCAATTCAAGCAACGTTAACAAGCATCTAACTCTAGCCAAGATTTGGGTATCATAATACCCAATTGTTGCCTTCAAAGGGCCGGCCTTTGTGTAAACACGAGAGGCGACCCACAATCGCGACACGATTGGATGGTCTTCTTGCTACTTCCGGATGGGGAAATTTTCCGGAAGCTTAACGTCACCTAAACACCGGTGCGCTCAGATTCGGCGTTTGCCGGGAGTTCGGGGTAGCGGGTGGATGATCGGGGCAGCGAACCCAACATTCCAGAAGTGTGATCGCGCGGACCGGGCAATGTCCCCGACCGCGCGGTCGCGCTGGCCGAGGTCACCTTGGCGCTGGATCGCGACCGCCTCGCTGCTTCTACCGCTCGCGACCGTGCTGGCTCAATGCGGCAGAGCGCCGAGCGCCTCGGCGCTCGCGGCGAACACGCAAGCAATTGCGAGCGACACGTTTGTGGATCGCTTCCCAGCACCATCGTTCAAGGAACGCTTCCCGACCGAACAGGAGAGGTTCGTGCAGCGCCAGGCCGCCGCGCCGACGCCGGCATCCGAGCCGCAGCGTCCCGCGCCGGTCCGGACGGCCTCGCTGACACCCACGCTCAATCTGCCGAAGCCGAGCGAGCGCGAGGAACTGACCACGCTGGTCAGCATGAGATCCTCCGCCTTCCCCTATTTCGGCAACAACCCGCGCTCGGATGCGCCCTTCCTCAATGTCACGAACGGCAGCCGCAAGGGCCATCGCAGCTATTCGGGCCGCGTCTATTGGCAGGACGAGACCTACAATGACAGCCGCGTCCTGATGCACGTGCCTGAGAATTTCGACGTCGGTAAGCCGGGCGTGATCGTGGTGTTCTTCCACGGCAATGGCGCAACCCTCGAGCGCGACGTGCGCGACCGCCAATTGGTGCCGCAGCAGATCTCGGACTCCGGCGTCAACGCGGTGCTGCTGGCGCCGCAGATGGCGGTCGATGCCGCCGATTCCAGCGCCGGAAAATTCTGGCAGCCGGGCGGCTTCAAGCGTTTCCTCGACGAATCCACCTCCCACCTCGCCCGCCTCTACGGCGATCCTAAATCGGCAGCAGCCTTCGCCAACATGCCGGTCGTGATCGTCGGCTATAGCGGCGGCTTCCTGCCGACCGCCTGGAGCCTCGATGTTGGTGGCGCAACCGGCCGCGTGCGCGGCGTGGTGCTGCTGGATGCGGTCTATGGCGAACTCGACAAGTTCGCCTCCTGGATCGAGAATAACCGCAGCGGTTTCTTCGTGAGTTCGTACACCCGCTACACCAAGCGGCATGATCAGGAACTGATGACGATGCTCAGGAACAAGGGCATCCGCGTCCGCGAGAGCATGGACGGGCCGTTGCAGCCCGGTAGCGTCGCGTTCGTGCAGACCCCCGACGGCGTCACCCATCGCGATTACGTCACGCTGGCCTGGACCCAGCACCCGGTGAAAGAAGTGCTGGTGAAGATGGCGGGAACCGCACCGCTCGCGCGGATCGCAAGCGCTCCTCCATCGGCAGGCCGTTAGAGCTTACGCCGCCGCCGCCCGGCGGGGCTTTGTCAGCACGATGGTCGCAACCGCGAGCGCGAGGAAAGCCGCGCAGACGTAGCCTGCGCCGTGGAACCAGCCGTGCGCAAACAGCACGCTGCCGATCGCGGAACCAATCGCCTGCCCGATATAGAGCACGGAGGTGTTGAGTGATACCGACGCCGATGCAAGCGCCGGCGCCGCCGCAACCAGCCGCACCTGCTGCATCGAATTGGCGGAGGCAAAGCCGAGCCCCCAGATCGCAACCGAGCCGGCCATCAGTGCATAGACGCCCGCGCTCAGCGCCCATCCGGTCACGCCGGTCAGCATCAGCAAGGTGAACAGCACCGATGTCCGATACGGCCCCCAGGAGTCGACGATGCGGGTCGCGATCACGACGCCGATGAAGCCGCAGACACCGTAAAGGCCGAAGACAAGCCCGACGGCATTGCTCCCGGCTCCGGTCAATCCCGTAAGCAGCGGCCCCATGAAGGTGAAGACCACGAATTGGCCCGCCATCTGCAGCGTCGTGATCGCCAGGAGCACGAGCACCATCCGGTTGCGGCCGAGTTCGATCCAGGTCTTCAGATCGACGGGCGCCCCGAGCAATCCGCGCGGCAATCGCAACAACAGCAGCGCGCAGCTCACGCAGCCGACCAGCGCGATGCCGCCATAGGCGACGCGAAAGCCGTAATGGCTTGCGATGAAGGTGATCAGCGGCAATCCGACCGCAGCCGCGAGCGACCAGCCGAGGAAGATATAGGCGATGGCCGAGCCGCGCCGCTCGACCGGCACGATCAGCGCGCCGGTGCCGGCCGCCTGCGGTGTATAGAGCGCGCCGATCGCCAGCATGACGAGGCGAATGACCAGAAGGCTCACGTAATCAGGCGCCAGGGCAGAGGCGAGATTGGTGACCGTGAGCACCGCGAGCGTGACACCGAGCAAGGTGCGGCGATCGATGCGGCTGGTGAGCCATGCCGTGAGCGGCGAGCCGATGCACAAGACCATCGCACCGAAGGTAATCAGGAGCGCCGCGGCGTGGATCGAGACGTCCAGCGCGCCGGATAGTTCCGGAAGCATCCCCGCCGGCGCCAGCACGGAGCAGCCGGTGACGATATTTCCCAGCATCAGGGAGGTGGGCGCAAAGCGACGTGTGGCGGGCATCATTTTCATGCAAATGCATGTAAACCAGCCGGGCGAGGAAGGAAAGGGCCAGCGGGTGTTTCGATCAGATTGAATCGGCTGCGGGTTGGCTTCACCTCCCCCGCAAGCGGGGAAGGAGCGCAGCTTCATCGCGGTTGCATTTCAATCTGATCGGATCAGGCCGATTCCTCGCCGATTTCTTGATATTGCCGGATTGCGCCGGCCGAATCCCCTGCTATATCGCTGCTTTCCGCTTACCTGCGCTCGTTCGCAGGAGTGAGCCACAGGAGAATGACATGTCCGACGACCACAAGTCCGAGTCCGGATTCCAGTACAGCCTCAGCAACCTCAAACCCGCGCAGCCGGTGGACAAAGTCACCCTCACCTTCCCTGACGGGGCGAAACGCGAATTCCCCAGGAACATCACCGGGCTCGATATCGCCCAGGGCATCTCGCCCTCGCTGGCCAAGCGCACGGTGGCGATGGCGCTGGATGGCGTTCTGTATGACCTCAACGATCCCATCACCGAGGATGCCAAGATCGAGCTGGTCTCGCGCGACGACGCGCGTGCGCTGGAACTGATCCGGCATGATTGCGCCCATGTCCTGGCGGAAGCGGTGCAGTCGCTGTGGCCGGGCACGCAGGTCACGATCGGCCCCGTAATCGAGAACGGCTTCTACTACGATTTCTTCCGCAACGAGCCGTTCACCCCGGAAGATTTTGCCGGCATCGAGAAGAAGATGCGCGAGATCATCGCGCGCGACAAACCCTTCACCAAGGAAGTGTGGTCGCGCGAGAAGACCAAGGAGGTGTTCCGCGACAAGGGCGAGGCGTTCAAGGTCGAACTGGTCGACGCCATTCCCGGTGACGAGCCGATCAAGATCTACTTCCAGGGCGACTGGTTCGATCTCTGCCGCGGCCCACACATGACCTCGACCGGGAAGATCGGCAACGCGTTCAGATTGATGAAGGTCGCCGGCGCCTATTGGCGCGGCGATTCCAACAATCCGATGCTGACCCGCATCTACGGCACGGCATTCGCGACGCAGGACGATCTCGACGCCTACCTCAAGCAGATCGAAGAAGCCGAAAAGCGCGACCATCGCAAGCTCGGCCGCGAGCTCGACCTGTTCCACTTCCAGGAGGAAGGCCCGGGCGTGGTGTTCTGGCACCCGAAGGGCTGGACCATCTTCCAGCAGTTGATCGCCTATATGCGCCGCCGCCTCGCCGGCGACTACCAGGAGGTCAATGCGCCGCAGATCCTCGACAAGGCGTTGTGGGAGACCTCCGGCCATTGGGATTGGTACCGCGAGAACATGTTCGCGGCGCAGTCCGCCGGCGACGAGGCCGAGGACAAGCGCTGGTTCGCGCTGAAGCCGATGAACTGTCCGGGGCATGTGCAGATCTTCAAGCATGGTCTGAAGAGCTATCGCGACCTGCCGCTGCGGCTGGCCGAATTCGGCGTCGTGCACCGCTACGAACCGTCAGGCGCGATGCACGGGCTGATGCGCGTGCGCGGCTTCACGCAGGACGATGCGCATGTGTTCTGCACCGAGGAGCAGCTCGCGGACGAGTGCCTGAAGATCAACGACCTGATCCTCTCGACCTACGGCGATTTCGGCTTCGATGGCGAACTCACCGTCAAGCTCTCGACGAGGCCGGAAAAGCGCGTCGGCACCGACGCGATGTGGGACCATGCCGAACGCGTGATGGCGACCGTGCTGTCGGAGATCAAGGCCAAGGGCAGCAACCGCATCAAGACCGAGATCAATCCGGGCGAAGGTGCGTTCTACGGCCCGAAGTTCGAATATGTGCTGCGCGACGCCATTGGCCGCGACTGGCAGTGCGGCACGACGCAGGTCGACTTCAACCTGCCGGAGCGGTTCGGCGCGTTCTATATCGACCATGACGGATCGAAGAAGGCGCCGGTGATGGTGCACCGCGCGATCTGCGGTTCGATGGAGCGCTTCATCGGCATCCTGATCGAGCACTATGCCGGCAATTTCCCGCTCTGGCTGGCGCCGGTGCAGGTGGTCGTCACCACCATCACCTCCGAGGCCGACGAATATGCCAAGCAGGTGGTGGCCGCGGCGCGCCGCGCTGGCCTGCGGGTGGAGATCGACCTGCGCAACGAGAAGATCAACTACAAGGTCCGCGAGCATTCGCTGGCGAAGATCCCGGCGCTGCTCGTGGTCGGCAAGAAGGAAGCGGAGACCCATTCGGTTTCGGTCCGCCGGCTCGGCAGCGAGCGCCAGACGGTGATGCCGACGGATGAGGCGCTCGCCGCGCTGGTGGACGAGGCGACGCCGCCGGACATCAAGCGGGCGAAGTCGCTGTCCTGATGCTTTAATCCGTCTAAACTTGCTTCCGGTCGCGGGCATTCGACCCTATCTCGTGGGAAGAATGTCCGTGACCGGTTTGAGCGTGATCCTTTTCGGAAAACCGGTCTCTCACTTTTCCGGATCATGCTCCAGTTTAAGGGAAAGCCGTAGTGCCCGATGCCATTGAACTCCTGAAGACCCGCCGCTCGGTGAAGCCGCGCGAGATGACGGGGCCCGGCCCCTCGCCGGCCGAGCTCGAGACCATTTTGACGGTCGGCGCGCGCGTGCCGGACCACGGCAAGCTCGCGCCCTGGCGCTTCATCGTGTTCGAAGGCGAGGCGCGCAACCGCGCCGGCGACGTGATCGCGAGCGTGTTCGCCAAGAAGAACCCAGGCGCGCCGGCAGCCGATATCGAGGTCGAGAAGCGGCGGCTCACCGATGCGCCGCTGGTGATCGGCATCGTCAGCTTCACCAAGCCGCATCCGAAGGTGCCGCCGTGGGAGCAGGAGCTTTCCGCCGGCGCCAGCGCGATGAACATCCTCACCGCCGCGACCGCGCTCGGCTATGGCGCCTGCTGGCTGACCGGCTGGTTCGTCTTCGACCGCGACGTGCTCGATGGTTTTGGCTTGAAGCCCGACGAGAAGCTCGCAGGCCTGATCCATATCGGCAAGCCGACCAAGCCGAGCGAAGACCGCCCGCGGCCGGCGCTGTCGGATATCGTGACGCGGTTCTAGCGCTCCGCGCCACGCGTCAGAACGACTTGCGGGTGCAGCCCTTTGGCGGCGGCTCGCCTTGGAAGCGTGCCGCGGTCCATGCCATGAGCGGCGCCTCAAGCTTTGAGCCCGGCTGCACCATGCCGTGGTCCAGCCTCACGAAGGTCCAATATTCGAACCGTTGGCCGGCGGCGCAGCGCTCCTCGACATAGCCTGCGGTCGCCGCCGGCGGCACCACGTCATCCTCCGCTCCTTGCGCGATCACCACCGGCGCCGCGATCGGGTGGTCGGCGCTGTTCTGCGCGAGCCTTGCCGAAAGCGCCGGGTTGCTGCGTGTGGCCAATGTCGGCCCCTCGAACGTCGCGGTGAGAGCCGCCGCCCGCATTGGCTCCTCCGCTGGGAGGAACCCGCACAGGCCCGCGATCTCGCGCGCGGCCGCAAACGCCTCGGGACGAACCGCCTGCTCGAAGGCAATATCGGGATAGAAGCGGCTATAGGACAGCGCGACATACGGCCCGAGCCGCTTGTCGACCCCCTGGTTCATGGCAAGGATGTTCCGCAAGTCTGCGGCCGGCGCGATTGCCGCGACGCCTGCGATCTCGATCTCCGGCGCGTAGCGTGGAGCGATGATGCCGGTCCACAACGCCGAATGCCCGCCCTGCGAATGGCCCCAGACAACGGTGCGCGCATCGAGCGTCAGCTCGGGCATCTGCCGTGCGGCACGTACCGAGTCGAGCGCGGCGCGCCCCTCGCCTTCGCCGATGAGATAGGGATGCGGACCGCCCCTCTCGGCGAATGAGTAGTCGGTGGCGACGATCACCCACGCTGCCCGCACGATCCGATCGAGCGCGGGAATCCCCAAGGTCGGGGCCGATATCAGCGACGGCATGCATTTCTGCTGCAGGCCGGTCGTGCCGTGCTCCCAGGCGATCACAGGACGCGGACCCGCGGGCGGGTCGATCGGCGCGAACACGGTCGCGACGGCGGTTGCGCGCGTGGCGTCGTTCACCGTGGTCGTATAGAGGATGCGCCAGCCCCGCATGCCGGCCGGCAGCGTTACGTCCTGAAGGGGCTCGCTGCGCAGCAGCACGCCCGGCGTATCAGGCACCTGCGCCGGCGGATCATAGAACGCATCGGGCGCCCGCACCGTGACGCCGGCAAACATCTCTTGAGCGGAGCCTTCGAGCGGCGTGCCGACAACGCGCGCAAGCAGAAACGACAGCACAGCGAGCCAGATTGCACGACGTCCTGGAGCGATGGTCATGGCCCGCGCCCAATATCGCCGTGAGCCGACAAATTTGCGGCGGAGACGGCCGCGCCGCAAGCGGCGTCAGGCCGCCCTCGATGCGCGCCCGGCAAAGCCTGCCAACAGCGTTGCGATTTCGTCCGCCGGCCGCGCTGCGCTGAACAGGAAGCCCTGCACTTCGTTGCAGCCTTCGGCGCGCAGCCAGTCGAGCTGATCAACCGTCTCCACGCCCTCGGCGGTGGTGGTGATGTTCAGGCTGCGGCCGAGGCCGGAGATTGCGCGCACGATCGCCACGCAATCGGTGCGGCGCGCCAGATCCTTGACGAAGGAACGGTCGATCTTGATCTTGTCGAACGGAAAGCTGCGCAGATAGCTCAGGCTGGAATAGCCGGTGCCGAAATCGTCCATGGAGATGCTGACGCCGAGCTCGCGGAGCTGGTGCAGGATCGCGAGATTGGCTTCGGTCTCGGCCAGGAACACGGACTCCGTGATCTCGAGCTCGAGCCGTCGCGGCGACAGACCGGAATGCGCCAGCGCCGAGATCACCGCCTGCACCAGATTGCGGCTGCGGAACTGCACCGGCGACAGGTTGACGGCGACCTTGATGTCGCCGGGCCATTTCATCGCTTCCGAGCAGGCCTCGCGCAGCACCCATTCGCCAAGCTGGACGATCAGGCCGATGTCTTCGGCGACCGGCACGAACTCGGCCGGCGAGATCATGCCCTTCTCCGGATGGCGCCAGCGTAGCAGCGATTCGAACCCGCTGATCTTGTCGGAGGCGATGTCGACCAGCGGCTGGTAGTGCAGCTCGAATTCGCCATTGGCGAAGGCCTGGCGCAGGTCGCGCTCGAGATCCCGGCGCTTCTGCGCCTGGCGGTCCATCTCGTGCTCGAAGAAACGATGCACGCCGCCGCCGTCCGACTTGGCGCGATAGAGCGCCATGTCCGCGTTGCGCATCAATTCTTCCGAGCTGGTGCCGTCGCCCGGCGACAGCGCGATGCCGACGCTCGCGCCGACCACCACCTCGATGCCGTCGATGTCGTAGCGCACGCTCAGCGTCCCGATCAGGCGTTCGGCGAAGTCGCTAGCCTCGTTCGGCGTGACATCAGAGAGCACGATCGCGAATTCATCGCCGCCGAGCCGCGCGGCCAGATTGTCGCCGGTGATGTCGGCCGTGAGCCGCTCCGCAACCTGCTTCAGGAGCCGGTCGCCCATCGCGTGGCCGAAGGAGTCGTTGACGTTCTTGAACAGGTCGAGGTCGACGCACAGCACCGCGACGCGCTTGCCCCCCGGCTTGCTCCGCTGCAGCGCCTCGCGCAAGCGGTCCTGGAAGAAATCGCGGTTCGCCAGATTGGTCAGGCCGTCATGGTGGGCCATGTAGGCAATGCGGGCCTCGGCCTTACGCCGCTCGGTGATATCGACCAGGGCCACGAGGTAGCCGTCGCGGCCGTCGAACGAAACGCGGCGGCCGAAAGTCAGCACATGGATCTCGCTGCCGTCCGCCTTGATGTGCCGCCAGTCGCGGCTGGAATGGTAGACGTCGCCGATCTCCTGCAGCGCCTTGCTGTGGGAGGCCCATTCGTCCTCCGGCCAGATCTCGCGCAACTTCATGCTCAGGAATTTCTCGCGCGGATAGCCATAATGCTGGACCGCCGCGTCGTTGACGCCGAGGAATTCCATCGTGGCGGCGTCGAACACCCACATCGGCATCGGGTTGTTGTCGAACAGCAGGCGGAAGGAGACCTCGCGCCGCTTCAGCGCCGTGACATCGGACAAGGTCAGCGACAGCATGTCGCCGAACGCCGTGACGGCGAGCCGCAGGCAGCGGTCCTCGCTCTCGATCTCGAACTGGGTCCCGCTGGTCGTGCGGACAGTCTCGCGCAGGCGCTCAGTCACATCGGCCGCGCCGAGCAGGTTTCCGCCTGTGCTGAGCCTCTGCCACAACAGCTCGTGCTCGGGCCGCTTCAAAAGCTTCGCCGCACCCTGGTTGAGATAGATGATCTGGAAATCGAACGGTTCGCCGCGCGGATCGCGAATGGCGGCGAGCGACAGCACGCCTTCATCGGTCGCCGCGAAAATCGTATCGAGCAGATTGTACTGAGCGCCGCGCTCGTTGACGTAGGCGCCGATCAGTGTGCCGCCCCAGCGGGAGGAGGTCGGCAGCGCCAGCACGTCATAGGTGCGGACCAGGCCGTCGCGCACGCAATGCGCCGTGGCAAGATAGGGCCGGTCATTGAGAGCCGCGTTGGCGGCGGCTTCGCCGAGCGCGGTCGCGCAATCCGGCGGAAGCTCGTTCAGCGTCATGTCCCAGCGGTCGTCATTCAGCCATTGCTGGATGTAGCGGCCGGGTTGCGAAACGGCGAGCGCGCCGCCCCTTTCCTTGAGCAGGACGATGTGGTCGGCGAGCCTGCCGAGGCTGCCGAGCATCACGTCCTCATAGTGGGGCAACCTGTCGCCCGGACGCAATGCGGCTTGCCACTTGCGCTTGAGCACCGGGACGTCGCCGAACATTTCTGTGTTGAATTTTCCCGACGACTTCTTCGCCGCACTCATGACGCGCCCCGAACCACCAGATCATGGTCCGACGAAGATCGGATCACGACCTCACTTCACATTCGAGCATGATCGCAGCGCAAACGCTCCGCGTTTGTCGCGAGGGAAAACCGGCTTCCCCTGTCCGATTTCATGCTCCAGTCCCCGCCCGCATCCAAATCAGGCTCGCTTAAAGCAATGTAAAGATTGCACGGGCGACGGGACGCCGGCGCCATTATGACAGTTCAAAGTCAGATCTTGGTTAGTGCGCGTTAGAGACTATGACAGTCACTGAAAATTTTATTCATATCTAGCGCGCGATGACTTCGACCTCGCCGTCGACGCCGTTGACGACGTTGAAGGGCCGTTCGAACACCTTGCCCTCGTTCTTGGCGATGGCGCGGTATTCGCCTTCGGAGAGCACGACGCGGGGGAATGCACCGATCGATTCCTTGATGACGTCCCCGCCGGGCGTGATCACCGACCATGCGGTATTCGCCAGCGCCTCGCCGCCTTTCTCACTGACGAGCTTCAGCGTGATCACGGCCGCGCGATGGCTGACGGTGACATCGGTGAGCTTGCCGGCCTGGACGCGGATGTCGGAGCGCACCACCGAGTTGGCGTCGCCGTAATTGGAGATGATGTAATAGGTCCCCTCCGGCAATAGCGCGACGTCGCCGGCGGCGACGTTGGGGATCAGGGCATTGCGGTCCGATCCGTCGAACTGGCTGCCCTTGTAGATCGCAAACGAAATCTGGTTCGGCGGAATCTTGCTGGAGCCGACCCGGCCTTCGATCCGCAGGCCGCCCGCCGGCAGGACGAAGGACTGGCGATCGGTCTCCGACTTCAGGCTCACGGCGCGTACGGCGCTGACCAGGCCGAGCGCGACATGGACGACGTAATTGCCCGGCGGCAACACGATGTTGGGCGTGGCGCCGCGGTCCTCACGGACCAGCTTGAAGGTACCGTTGTCGTCCGGCTTGTCGGCAAAGACCCGCCATACCAGGCCATTGTTGATGACCGGCAGATCCTTGCCATAGCGGGCGGTCAGCGCGAGCACCGCCTGGTTCGCAGTCTGCGCCCCCGGCGGCGGCCCGGCCGGCGGGGCCGTGGCGGTCGAGGGCTGCATGATCGTCGGCTGGGTCAGTGGGGCCGGCAGGCTCGGTGCCGATCCCGAACCGGAAGGCGGCGCCAGGTTGATCGCGGGCCCGGCATCGGGAACCGCGGCCGGCGGTACCGGGGGCGGCCGCTCACCAAACCATTGCGCCGAAACGGCGCTCGGAACCGCCAAAACCAGGGCTATGGCAAGCCAAATCACCGGGAGAAGCAGCACGCCCCGCCCGCATCGTCCGATGCGATCGCCCCAAACAGTCATGGAACGATGCTTTTCAACGAAAACACGGCAAATTCAAGCCTCCATCGCCCTACGGGTTGCGGTTATGGAACCCAGACCCCCACGTGGCGGTCGCGCTCAAGTCACAATCCCTCCCTACGCGCTATGCTGCTAGGGCATAAACCATGCATGCGAACGATTCTGGCGGCGCCTCGTCGCGGAGCCTAATCTCGCGGCGGCAGGAGAAGTCAGAGTGTTGGATAGCTGGATGGGCCGGAGCCAGAAGAGCGCCGATGGCTTCGACAAGCTAGGCCTTGGCGCCCAGCGGCGGCCCGTGATCGGGCTGGCACTGGGTGGCGGCGCCGCACGCGGTTTTGCCCATATCGGGATCGTCAAGACGCTGATCGCCCACGGCATCGTTCCGAATGTCGTGGTCGGCACGTCGATCGGCGCCGTGGTCGGCGGCGCCTACGCGGCCGGCCATCTCGATACGCTGGAGGCGTGGGCGCGCAGCCTGCAGCCCCGCAACATCTTCGGCTATCTCGATATCCGCCTGAACGGCTCGGGCCTGATCGGCGGTAGCAAGCTTGCCGCCGAACTGGAATCCGCGATCGGCCAGACCCAGATCGAGGATCTATTGGTGAAGTTTGCGAGCGTCGCGACCGAGGTGCGCACGGGCCATGAGATCTGGCTGACCCACGGCCGCGTCGTCGATGCGATGCGCGCCTCCTACGCGCTGCCCGGCATCTTCGCACCCGTGCTGGTCGGCGACCGCTGGCTGGTCGACGGTGCGCTGGTCAATCCGGTGCCGGTATCGGCGGCGCGCGCGTTCGGCGCGGAGATCGTGATCGCCGCCAATCTTTCAAGCGACGTGTTTAACCATTCCACGACGATCTATTCGCACGGCCAGCCGACCGAGGTCACCGTCGTGCCCGAAGTCGTTCCGGATCCCGTCCCGCCGAAGCGCCGCTTTGGCAAGTTTTTCTCGGCCGAGCGCACCATGAAGCGCGAATTCTTCGGCAGCAGCACGCGGCCGGGCATCTCGACCGTGATGGTGGACGCCTTCAACATCATGCAGGACCGCATCACGCGCGCGCGGCTCGCCGGCGATCCGCCGGACCTCTTGATCTCGCCGCGGGTCGGCAAGATCGGCTGGTTCGATTTCCATCGCGCCGATGAGCTGATCGCGCATGGCGTGCGTGCCGCCGAGCGTGCGATCGAGTCGATCCAGGAAGCAATCGACATCCTGGTGCCGCCGGCGACGACGACCGCCTCCGGCGCAGTCCCCGACGAGACCAAGGAATAGATTTCAGGCCGTCTTGATGTAGTCGCGCAGCGCTTCCTGCTCGGCTTCGTATTCCTGGACCCGGCGCTTGACGATGTCGCCGATCGAGATCAAGCCGACCACGCGGCCGTCCTCGAGCACGGGCAGATGGCGGAATTTTCCGAGCGTCATCATTTCCATGATGCCGGCAACGGTGTCGGACGGGCGGCAACTGACGACCTTCTGCGTCATCACCGCGCTGACGGGCTCATCGAGCGCGCCGGCGCCGCGCTCGCCAAGCACGCGAACAATGTCGCGCTCCGACAAGATGCCTTCGATGCCGCCTTCCTTCATGACCAGCACGGCGCCGATCTTGCGCTCACCGAGCGTCTTGATCGCATCGGTCAAGGTAACGTCCGGCGGGACGCTCGTGATCTGATGACCCTTGGAATCGAGAATGGAACGTACCGTCATTGCCGCCTCCTGAATCCCTGCCGCGCCCCGACCAGGAGGCGCGACATCGTTCGCGAGTCTTCAATCAACAGTTCCGCGCAGTTTTCGTTTCCGGCGCGGTGGGCAACAAGCGCGGCCATCATGCAGCGCAAGAGGCGGCAGCTTGCGTCACAGCTTTCAACCAATGATGGATGAAATCGCCCTAAGCCGCAAGCGGGGATCAGACCCGGTCGGGTCCGTCGGGCGACAACGCATCTGCAGCATGACGGCGTTCCCACGGCACCGGATCGAACAGCGAGAACAGCACGAGCCCTGCCAGAAACCCGCCGATATGCGCCTGCCAGGCAACGCTGGCGCCGTCGGCTCCGATCGCGATCGAGCCGATCCCGAAGATGAGATTGACGCCGAACCAGACCGCGAGAAAGGCGAGCACGCGAGCATCGCGCAGCGCGCGCGACAGGGACAGCGCCGGCACCTTTGCCGCCGCCTCCGCGTCGCCGCGGCTGAAGGAGAGGAAGCTGCCCTTCACGAAGGCAAAGCGGATCGCGGCCGCCATGGTGCCCGAGACGGACGCGGATGCACCGATCATCGGCGCGATCGCATGCTCATGCGTCAGGAGATGCGCGAGCGCGCCGACGGCCGCCGTGACCGCCATGAACAGATAGAAGCGCAACGCGCCGAACCGCCGCGCCAGCGCGCTGCCGAACGGCAACAGCCAGAGCACGTTGAAAATGATATGGGTGAGATTGGCGTGCAGCAGCGAATAGGTGACGAAGGTCCAGACCTTGGCGCCCTCGCCGCCGGGGAAGGTGATGTTGAGCAGCGTGGAATCGTAGCGCTTCGGAATGAAACCGAAGACGTCGATGGTCCAGTTTTCCCACTCCGGCGGCAGCAGCACGCGCAAGTGGATGACCGCGATCAGCGCGATGTAGGCGGTCAGCGCCGCGGGCAAGGTGAGGATCGGCTCGTGCGGACGATCCGGCGGCGCATCATGCGGAGGTTCAAACTGCGATTCCAAGGGACGGGCAACCTTAGCGCGGCGCGGATAGGCGATCAGCCCAGATAGGCGGCTTTGGCCGCATTGTGCAAGTGCACAAGCGGCAAGGAAAAAGAATAAGGGCGCGCCCTGAGAATGCTAGCCTATCCCTGAAATCATTTGACGATTCTGGAAAACCGGCCGTCTTGGCCCCGTTGAAATCCATTGAACGGACCGCATCTGGAAAGCCGAAACGGCTGAAATTCATAAAGACTATTGCGACGGGCGCCCCTTCGACATCGGCTGGGCAAAAAATTGTGTCCGAGGGGCCAAGGAGCCGATCGCTGCCTTCGCACAATGACCGTTTGGCTTCACCAGCGCTCATACCGCGCGCGATGGCCAAGCGGTTGCGGTTGGGGTATGAGCCGACCATAGTCTGGGGTACTCTCGTGAATGCCCTGATTTCCTGGAGTTGTGATGGCCAGCACTCGCGTAACCGACACCATTCTCGAAACGCCCGCGGCGGCAATCCCCAATCTGGGGGCGTCGAAAGCCGAGATTCAGGCCCACTACGACCGCGAGCCGCGACTTTACGAGCGGTTCCTCGGGCCCAATCTTGCGTATTCGGCTGGCATTTGGAACGAGCCCGGAAATCGCGACACGCTCGAGGCGGCGCAACTGCGCAAGCTCGATTGGCACATCGATATGTCTGGCACGGACAGCGCGCAGCGTGTGCTTGACGTCGGGTTCGGCTGGGGCAGCCTCGTCAAGCGGCTGATGGTGCGCAGACCAGACATCGACTATGTCGGCCTGACGCTTGCCGACAACCAGGCCCAGTACGTGCGGAGCTACGCCCCGCGGAACTTCGTGACCGAGATTTCGGCCTGGCAGGACTATCAGTCGAATCGCCCGTTCGACGCGATCGTGAGCCTCGAGGCGATGGAACACTTCACCGGCAAGACCGCGGATCGTCAGCAGCGTATCGAGGCCTACCGTCTGTTCTTCGAGTTCTGCGCTCGCACGCTCAGGGTCGGTGGCCGGGCTTCGATCCAGGTCAACGGTTGGGGCAACATCGAGCTCGGCAGCGAGGCCCGCCACATCAGCCAAAGCGGAATCGACGGTTTTTGGCTCGAAGGCAACTTGCCTCACGCCAGTGAGATGCTGCTCGCCAGCGAACGCTGGTTTGACCTCGTGCATCTCGAAGGAAAACCGCGCGATTACATCTACACGCTGCGAGCCTGGTTAAGGAATCTGCGGAACCAGGAGGCCGATCTGGTTGCGCTGGTAGGGCGCGAGATGGTGAGTGACTACATGCATAATCTCAAAACGTGCCTGGACGCCTATCTCGCCGGCGCCCTTACGCTCTATCGCTTGGTGCTCGAGCGCAAGGGATCGGTCGTCCGCTGAGCGGCCCGTGATGCAACAAGGTGCGGGGCAGGCACCCGCACCTTTGACGCCCAGCCCATGGCCTCGAAACCGCGCAGCACCCAATAGCCGGGGTCGATCTCGCCCCGGAAGAGCGCGAAGCTTGCCGACCACGGAAAGGCGTGATGATTGTTGTGCAGCCCCTCGCCGTTCATGGTGAGAGTGTTGACCAGCGCGCTGTTGCGGCTGTCCTCGCGTGTTTCAAAGCGCCGTCGGCCAAAGCGATGCGCGATCGAGTTCACCGCCCAGGTGCAATTGAGCTGCCAGAGCGTGCGCAGCGGACCGCCCGCGAAGAAGCCGGCCCAGAATCCATCCGCCGTCCCGTACCAAGCGAGACCGACGAAGCCGGGTATGATCCAACTGGCGGCGACCCACAGCCAATACCAACGATCAACCCAGCGAACGACCGGATCGCGGCGCAGATCGCGCACGTAGTCGACGTAGACGCAATAGACGTCGGACATCACCCATCCAACATGGCCCTGGAAGAAGCCTCGGATGGCGCCGACAATCCCGGCTCCGCGCGGGCGCGGCGAATGCGGATCGCCGGGCCGGTCGCTGTATCGGTGATGCTTGCGATGGATCGAGACCCACCCCAAGATCTGGCCCTGCATGGTCATCGCGCCAAGAATCCCGAGCGCTGCGGCGAGCGGCGCACGCGCGACAAAGGCGCGATGGCAGAACAAGCGATGGTAGCCGAGCGTGATGCCGAGGCCGGTGACGAAGGTCACGGACAGCAACAGCAAAGGCTCGAACCAGGTAATGCCGTGGACGGAGAACCACCATACGCCGGCGACGCTGCCCATCACCACCAAGACAAGACTGAAGATCGAGAGGACCTGCAGCAGCTCGATGCGCAGAACGGGACCCCTGGCCGTGCGGCCAATGACAATCGTCGGCGGCCACCGGCGCTCAGCGGCAGGATATATCTCCGGTGTGTCCATCGTGTGAGTGTTCGCATGAAGCGCGCTCGGTGTCACCCCGCTTTCCGCCGGCCGGTGTCGCGCTGTGCTCGCGACGACCTGTCGCAGGTTCCGGGTTTGCGCTACAGCTTCTTAGAATAACTTCAACTTGACGCTTGGCACTTCAAGCCGCGAATCACTCAACTCGGTGGGCCCTGGTCCGGAAGTGAGGATCAAACGCGGACAGTGCCTGCATCGGATTCGGAACAGGCCCTTCGTTGCCAGGGTTGTGTGGAGACACTCACGTTCCCCAACAGTGTCTTGCACCTGCTCCCCTGAGGCGCCGCACCGACGGCGCCTCCAAGGTGGAATACGGACCCAGGGTCGAGGCCAAGCCAGGGAAAAATCAAGCAGATAACGCCTCCTAAAGGCATTGAGGGCGGGCCCTGAGAAGGCCCGCCCTCTGCTGCTGTCGGGTCTTGTCGCGCCCAAGGGGAACGGGAGCACATCCCCACCCCTCCCCGCGCGATGACCTGATTGTTCGACGCCACCTGTGTACGGACCCGCCGGCCCCTGGAGAACGGCCGGCAAGAACGGGAATGAGCGGACAGTAGAGGGGCATGCGGGCCGCGCCAAGCTCATAGTTAATTTAACGTTAACACCGCAAAGCCGCCGGAAAGCCTGCGAAAACATGGCCGCGGCATGGACGCTGCAAAAGTTCCCCTGCACTACTGAGAATGAATGCGCTTGCGCAAAACCGGGACAGATGTGTCCCGGCGCGGCAAGCGCGAGGCAAGGTTCTTGAATGAAGCATCCGGGAAGCCGCGAATTCTTCGCTTACTGGGACAAGACGCGTGGCAACGCGCGCGCGCCCGATCGCTGCGACCTCGATCCCGAGGCCGTTCGCGAGCGGCTCGGCGACATTTTCGTGCTGTCCTACGGGCATGAAGCGGGCTTTCCCTTTCGCGTCGCCGGCACGCGCGTCTGCGCCCTGCTCGGCCGCGACCTCAAGGACAAGAGCTTTGCGGCGCTGTTCACCGGTGAGAGCCGCCGCCAGATCGAAGACATCGTCGCCTTTGTCGCCGAGGAGATGCTGCCCGCCGTCGCCGGCGTCACGGCTTCGAGCCAGGCGGGCACGCCGGCGCATCTCGAATTGCTGCTGCTCCCCTTCAACAACCGCGCGCATGTGCCGGTGAGCCTCACCGGCCTGCTCGCACCGTTCGAGAGCGTCGCGACCGCGCTCTCCGATTTCAAACTAACCTCGTGGCGCTATCTGCATCCGCCGGAAAGATTTGTGCCGCGTGCGCTGCGAAAGCTCGCGATCGCGCGCGGATTCATGGTCTATGAGGGACTGCGGTAACCGCTGACGCCGCTGCGCGATCCGGCTATCATCCCTTTGGTTCAACGAAACCGGAGGAACGCCATGGACGCTGCGACGCCGCAGGCGCATCAGACCGCCGATACGCATTCCCATCTCGTGCGCCCGCAGGAAATGGAGTGGCAAAAGACCCGCTTCCCCGGCTGCGAGGCCAAGACGCTGCTGTTCGACCGCAACACCGGATTGATGACAGCCTTGATGCGCTTTGCGCCTGGTACGGTGCTGCCCGACCACGAGCACGTCAATATCGAGCAGACCTATGTCCTCGAAGGTTCGCTCGTCGACAAGGAAGGCCCGGCGCAGGGCATTGCCGCGAACGCAGGCGAGTTCATCTGGCGCGAAGCCGGCAGCCGCCACGTCGCCTGGTGCCCCGAAGGCGGATTGATCCTCGCGATCTTCCAGGTGCCGAACCAGTTCTTCGAGGCCGACGGCCGCGTCGTCGACGCGGCTGGTGCGGACTGGGACGAGGCGTGGGGACACACGAAATAACGGCCCGCCGACTTCTTTGCGCCCCCGCGGGAGGCAGGCGTGCAAGCCAGCTAGAGCATGATCCGGAAAAGCGGATACCGGTTTTCCCTCGCGACAAACGCGAAGCGTTTGCGCGGAGATCATGCTCAAACAAAAGGCGGATCATGCTGCGCTGATCCGCCTCTCGCGTTATCTCGAGCTCAACCTCATCAGGGTTGCACAAGATGCCAGGCGCCGTTGAGGAAGCCGTCGCCGGTGATATCGCCGGGCTTCTGGTCCTTGGCGAAAGTGTAAAGCGGCTTGCCCTTGTAGGCCCACTGCTTGGAGCCATCGTCACGGGTGATGATGGTGTAGCCCTCGCCCGCCTTGTCGCTCGCCTCAGCCTTCAGGACCGGCCAGTTCGTTGCGCACGGGCCATTGCAGGCAGACTTGCCATCGGCGTCCTTGTCAAAGGTATAGAGGCTCATGCCCTTCGCGTCCGTCAGCACAGTTCCCTTCGTCGTGGAGCCGGTCTTGGTCGGCGGTGCGGCGAGCGCCGTGGAGACCGTCGCCAGGGAAATGGCGGTGGCGAGTGCGAAACCAATCGATGCGATCTTCATGATAGCTCCTGTAAGGAAATAGCTTGCATGAGTAGGACATGCTGCGGCGCGTTCTATTCCGCCGGAGAGCACGAAGAATTTTTTCGCAATGTTTGCCTGACGCGGGGAATAATTCGGCAAGTGGCTTTCGACCGAAGCTCACCGATCCAGCCCTGTCCCCGTGTCGGTTTTTGCCGGATCTGCGTCATTTCGCGCCGCGGCGTGAGAAGATAGGTTGCGCAGCGAGTGCGAGGTGAATTCGTAGAGCGACGCAGGCAATGAACTGGCGGCTTCTCGCGTGGGGCGGTCTTGCCGCTGCCGCGCTTTTCTTGATCATTGGTGGCGGCTGGCTTCTGACGCTGCCCTCGCGAGCTGCGCTTGGAAACATGCCGCCGATCGCAAGCCAGGAGGCTGACGCCACCATCGCGGCGTTGAAGCCGCCGAAGCGGCAGCGGCCGCTGATCGCGATTGTCGGCATCAACGATCAGACCGAGACCACCGACTATCTGATGCCCTATGGCATCCTCAAACGCGCCGATGTCGCCGACGTGGTGACGCTTGCGACGGGACCCGGACCGGTGACGCTGTTTCCGGTGCTGAAAGTCGAGCCGGATGCCACCATCGCGGCGTTCGATGCGCAACATCCCGATGGCGCCGACTATGTCATCGTCCCCGCCATGAGCCGTGACGACGATCCGGTCGTCGTGCAATGGATCAGGCAGCAGGCGCAAAAAGGCGCCGTCGTCATCGGCGTCTGCGTCGGCACCATGGTGGTCGCCAGCACCGGATTGCTCGACGGCAAGCGGGCGACCACGCATTGGTACTCGCTGAAAGACCTGCGCGAGAAGCATCCGGCGATCCACTACATCAGGGATCGCAGGATCGTGGTCGACCAGGGCGTTGCGACCACAACGGGGATCACGGCTTCGATGCCGATGTCGCTCACGCTGATCGAAGCGATCGCCGGCCGCGAGAAGGCGCAAGCCGTCGCCCGCGACATCGGCCTGCCCCATTGGGATGCCCGCCACGACAGCGGCGCGTTCCAGTTCACGCGGCCGTTCGCGCTCACGGCGATCGGGAACACGCTTGCCTTCTGGAACAAAGAGCAGCTCGGCATCGCGCTGGCGCCCGGCATCGACGAAGTGTCGCTCGCGCTTGCAGCCGACGCCTGGTCGCGGACCTATCGTTCGCGCACCGTGACCTTTGCCGCGACGGCGGAGGCACAGCCGAGCCGCAACGGCCTGCGCATCCTGCCCGATCAGGTCGCGACGCAGTGGCCCGCCGAGCGATTGCTGCAACCGGTCGGGTCACTGCCGCCGGCACAGGCGCTGGACCAGACGCTGCAGCGGA
This sequence comes from Bradyrhizobium sp. Arg237L, assembly GCF_029990105.1. Taxonomy (NCBI): domain Bacteria; kingdom Pseudomonadati; phylum Pseudomonadota; class Alphaproteobacteria; order Hyphomicrobiales; family Nitrobacteraceae; genus Bradyrhizobium; species Bradyrhizobium sp. Arg237L. Next base: position 44,367 of record NZ_JAQMIL010000007.1, read on the forward strand.
TCGAGGCACGCTACGGCGGGCGAACGGCCGATTTCGTCGCCATGCAGCTCGAATATCCGAGGCAAGGCCCACCGAATTGAAGCGGCATCGGCCCGCCCGGCCATCATTTTTCCCTCACTGGGTCCACCGTCATCTGCCTGTCACGAAATGTGCCGACTTCTCGCTCGGACCATTCCGAGGACACCGATGGACTATTTCCGACGCTTCACCTTCCTGTTCGCGGCGCCCGTATTCGATCCGGAGGATCTCGAGGGCATCCGCTTCAACCAGATCATCGACGAGATCCAGCGCTCCGGCTTCGAGGTCGTGCGCGCCCGCAAGCTCGAGGATGCCGAGATCGCGGTGCAGACCGACGCGGCGATCGGCTGCATGGTGGTCGACTGGGGCAAGAAGGGGCTGGAGGGCAAGACCGCGTCGCTGATCAATTTGATGCGGCGGCGCGGGCTCGACTTCCCGATCATCCTCTTGATCCGCCGCAAGCGGTTCGAGGACCTGCCGGTCGAGGTGCTCGACTTCATCGACGGCTATGTGTTCCTGTCGGAGGAAACGCCGCCGTTCATCGCCAAGAATTTGATCAGCCGGCTGAAGCAATATGCCGAGACGCTGAAGACGCCGTTCTTCGGCGCGCTGGTCGACTATGCCGAGGAAGGCAACCAGCTCTGGACCTGCCCCGGCCACAATGGCGGCGTGTTCTACAGCCGCAGCCCGATCGGACGCGTGTTCGTCGAGCATCTCGGCGAAGCCGTGTTCCGCGACGACCTCGACAATTCCGTGCTCGACCTCGGCGACCTGCTGACTCACGAGGGGCCGGCGCTGCGGGCGCAGAAGGAAGCCGCCAGGATCTTCGGCGCGGAGAAGACCCGGCACCTCCACGTCCAACAAGGTCGCGCTCGGCTCGCTGGTCACAGACGGCGACCTCGTGCTGTTCGACCGCAACAACCACAAGGCCGCCCACCACGGCGCGCTGCTGCTCGGCGGCGGCATCCCGGTCTATGTGCCGACCGTTCGCAACGCCTGGGGCCTGATCGGGCCGATGCGCTGGGACGCGCTGGACGAGGCCGCATTGCGCGAGCGCATCCGCAACCATCCGCTGGTCAAGGACAAGGATGCCTGGAAGAGGCCCCGCCCCTTCCGCGTCGCCGTGGTCGAGCAATGCACCTATGACGGCACCATCCACAGCGCGGAGATGATCCTCAAGCGCATCGGCCATCTCTGCGACTACATCCTGTTCGACGAAGCCTGGGCCGGCTTCATGAAGTTCCATCCGATCTATGCTGGCCGCTTCGCAATGGGCCTCGCCGACCTCGGCCCGGAGGCGCCCGGCATCATTGCGACGCAATCGACACACAAGCAGCTCGCGAGCTTCTCGCAGGCCTCCCAGATCCACGTCCGCGACCGCCACATCAAGGGCCAGAAGCGCCGGGTCGAGCATCGGCGTTTCAATGAAAGCTTCATGCAGCACGCCTCGACCTCGCCATTCTATCCGCTGTTCGCCTCGCTCGATGTCGGCGCGCAAATGATGAAGGGCCGCTCCGGCGAGGTGTTGTGGGACGACACGATCCGGCTCGGCATCGAGCTGCGCAAGAAGATCCGCGCCACCCGCCGCGAGTTCGAGGAGAACGAAGCCCGCCCCGAGCGGCGCTGGTTCTTCGAGCCGTTCGTGCCGGACCGCGTGATGATTCCGGATGTCGCGCGTGAAGGCGGGGCGCACAATGTCGCCTGGGAAACCATCTCCACCGACCAGCTCGCGACCAACCCGGCGTTCTGGCAGCTCCAGCCCGGCGATAGCTGGCATGGCTTCCCCGAGATGACGGCGGACTTTGCCATGACCGATCCGAACAAGCTGACGCTGCTCACGCCCGGATTCGATCACGCCACCGGCGCCTATGCCGACCACGGCATTCCCGCGCCGGTGGTGGCGCAATATCTGCGGGAGAACCGGATCGTCGCCGAGAAGAACGACCTCAACTCCCTGCTCTTCCTGCTCACGCCCGGCGTGGAGGCGAGCAAGGCGGGGACGCTGATCTCGGGGCTCGTCGCCTTCAAGAAATTGCATGACGACAATGCGCTGCTCGAGGACGTCATCCCCGAATTCTTCCGCCGCAGGCCCGCCCGCTATGCCGGCGTGCGCCTGCGCGACCTCTGCGGCGACATGCACCGCTTCTTCCGCGCAGCCGATGTGAGCGCGCTGCAGCGCAAGCAGTTCCTGCCCGAGCACCTGCCCGAGATTGCGATGTCGCCACGCGAAGCATCACGCTACCTCGTGCGCAACGACGTCGACTATCTCCCGATCGGCGAGGTCTCGGGCCGCATTGCCGCAACGCCGTTCGTGGTCTACCCGCCCGGCATCGCCACCATCGTGCCGGGTGAACGGTTGTCGGAACAGACCCGGCCGATGATCGACTACTTGAAGATGTTCGAGGCATCCTTCAACGCGTTCCCGGGCTTCGAGGTCGAGATCCAGGGCGTCTACAAGGAGATCGACGAGGCGGGGCGCGTGCGCCTGTTCACCTACGTGATTTCCGAGTGACGGCCGATGAACGAAGAGCGGATCATCGTCAGGCCGTCGCGCGAGGCCGATGTCGAGGCCATGCTGTCGATCTACCGCCGCCACATCCGGCGCGGCGTCGACGACAGCGTCGAGGACAGCGGGGTGCCGGAGCCGGACGATTTCCGCGACCGGCGCAAGAATTTCCGCAACCATCGCCTGCCTCATTTTGTTGCGACCCGTGACGGCGAGGTGGTCGGCTATGCGTATGTGGTGCTGTTCCGGAAGCGGCCGGCCTATCGCTATGCGGTAAAGCATTCGATCTATGTCCGTCACGACCAGGTCGGCCGCGGCATCGGGCGCCTCCTGCTCGGCGAACTGATCGACGCGTGCGCGGCGGCCGGCTTTCGCCAGATGATCGGCTATATCGACAGCGACAACGCGGCCTCGCTGGCGCTGCACGAGCGTTTCGGCTTTGCCCGCGTCGGGCTCTTGCCCGGCGTCGCCTATCGCTTCGGCCGCTGGGCCGACACCGCGATGGTGCAACGCTCGCTCGGCCCCGGCACCACCGCGCCGCCGCCACCAGCCCCATTGTCGCGACGGTAAGAGCCGCGACGGTAAGAGCCGCGACGCTAAGCAGCGACAGCCCGGCTATGTCGGCCGCCAGCGGACCGGGAAGCTTCGCGCCACAGCAAGCGCCGAGCGCTCGTTGGCCTCGAGCGCGATTTTTTGCGCCAGCATGACGTCGCCGGCCACCAGCGTGTCCCGGGGCACAAAACACCAACCCGCATGCAGCCGGCCGAGCTCGTCCAATTCATAGATGTTCATGCCGGTGCCGTGGCGGATCCGGTAGCGTCTGCCAGAGTGGCAGCCGACCACGTCGAAATAGCCGCTCGTCTCATACTGCACGAGCTGCTCGGGCGTCAGCCATTCCTTCAGCAGCGCCAGACCGCGCGACTGGCTGTCATCCAGTACGCAATATTCGACGAACCGCCGCCAGGCCGCGCGCGAGAGCCGCGCGGCCTCGGCGAACGCCCGCGACAGCCTGCCGGACATGATGGACCGGCCTAGCCGCCGACAAGTCGCGGATAGAACAGCGTCTCTTCGGCGTTCGGATCGAAGGAACGGACCACGGTCGGCTGCCCCGACACGTCCCGCACCGCAGCGGTGTAACCGCTCTTCATCAATGCGTCGAAGCGCAATTGCGCTTCGCGCAAGGCCTTCTCGTCGGCGGGATTGAAATTGTGCCGGCTGTCGCCAGTGTGATCCATCACGATTTGCGTCGCCATCCCCGCACTCCCTTGCTGGATGAAACTGCAAAACTAATGAGAGATTAGGGCGAAAGTTCCGGCTGCGCCAGCGCAAAGTCGTGAAGGCTGGCCTGCATCTTTCGCTTTCGCACGTCGGCATGATAGCCTCAATTTTAGCCACCGTCGAACCTGATGTTGCGCACCGCCTTATAGTGGTGACGGATTTGTGGCTTGATGAACGGCGACACTTCGGGATGCGCCGCCTTGATCGGCTCTCCAGCGCCTCGACGCAGCGCTCGGTGTCGGGCGTGCGCAATTCGCCGGAAAATCCCGGGCTGAGTGGTGGTATCGGCGAAGGCGGATCGGAAGCGGCGGTACGATGTCCCTCGAAGAATCCGCCCGGCATGTCGTCGAGTTCGTCAGGGATCACCGCGCGTGGGCGGCGCCGATCGTGTTTGCGCTTGCCTTCGCGGAATCGCTCGCCTTCCTCTCGCTCGTGGTGCCGGCCTGGGCTGTGCTGGTCGGCATCGGGATGATGATGAGGTCCGGCGGCATCGCCTTCCTGCCGATGCTCGCCGCCGGCGCGCTGGGTGCTGCATTCGGCGACTGGCTGTCCTACTGGATCGGCAGCAAGTTCGATCATGCGATCGCCAGGATGTGGCCGTTCTCGCGGCATCCCAATCTCCTGGTGCACGGCGAGGCCTTCCTCAAGAAATGGGGCGTGCTCGCGATCTTCATCGGCCGCTTCTCCGGCCCCTTGCGCGCCTCGGTGCCGATCGTCGCCGGAATGCTGCGGATGCCGCAGCAGCCGTTCCAGATCGCGAATTTCGTCTCGGCGTTTGTCTGGGTCGCGGTGCTGCTGCAGCTCGGCGACATCGGCGGGATCGCGTGGGCGTGGCTGTGGGAGCATGTGCTGCAGCGGGTTTGGCGGTGAGCGGCGCGCGAGCAAGCGCTTGCGCTTGAGACCGTAGGGTGGGCAAAGGCGCACTTGCGCCGTGCCCACCATCCGGTCCCGTGCTCGCGATGATGGGCACGCTTCCGCCTTCGCTCGTTGAGCTACGGCGGACAAGTCGCTTTGCCCACCCTACAGCTTGCACCGCTGTCGTCCCCGCGCAGGCGGGGACCCATAACCACAGGGAGTTGTTGTGGTGCGAGCAAGCGGTTGCAGTGAAGCACATACAAAGGCCCGTGGTTATGGGTCCTGGCCTTCGCCAGGACGACGGCGTCATTGCGAGCGGAGCGAAGCAATCCACCTCTCCACAAGCGGCGCTATGGATTGCTTCGCTACGCTCGCAATGACGGGGTTGGCTTCTCATTCATGTGTCAGACAGCGTGGGGATGTGAGTTTGCGTTCTCGCGGCGCTTTGCGTCCGAGCTTTGCGTCTCGTTTCACCCTCTTCGATATCAGAGGGCGCAGGGAAAGCCGGGTGCTGGTTGCACCCGTGGGTCCCGTGCAAAAAAAGCACGGGGGTAGGACCACAGGTTCAACCGAAGCATTCCGGCTTTCCCTGCGCGATGGTGTTACGGCTTATTTCGTGCTCTCCCCGGTGACCGGGCTTTCTTGCCACCGTCGTCCGCGGCAGCTCTTGCTGCTCGCGTACTTAGCGCCAGCGTCGGGGCGCCAGGACCACACGACTTCGCCGTCCGCTGATGTCACGCTCGTCAGTCGCAACGTCAGCGTCCACCGCATCTCACCGCAACGTTCGTGACGATCGCGATCCGCCCCTCATCTGGGTGAGACGCGCGGAGTTAAATCACTGATTTGCCCGACGGCGAAAGCGGAATATTTTTCGCAACAGGGATGGACAGACTTTCGACTGATTTGCCCGACGGGCACTTTTTGCATGGCTCGAGAAAATTGCTGACGTGTTTGGAACGTCGCCGCTGCAGCCGCAGTTGAAGGTCAACGCGCTGGGCAGGCCTGAAGCGCGATGAGAAGATGATGCGGTTCAGCTTCTGACGGCCGACCGGAAATATCGCGATCGGCCAGAGCATTTCCCGCTCGTGACCCCGAACGGACATCAGGCTCACGCCCAGAGCCGCTCCCCCTGCCGAACTCGCATAGCGCGCAGAGCCGATCGGACTTCACATCGCGCAGCGAACATAGGGCATTTCCACCGGCACCGGCTGCTTGGAGCTGAGGGTGATCTTATTTTCTCCGGAGATTTTCACGTCGAACTCTACGTCCGAAACCGCGACCCCGTCCGAGCACGACGCAATCATTCGCACATTCGATCCGTCATCGTGCAACGACTTGACAGTGCATTTCTCAAATGTGCCGGTTATCTGCCTTCCCTGCACGATTATGCCGCCCGCGTGGAGATCAGCATCTGGCTTGAAAGCAAGCCTGTTATTCTCTTTGGTAAACACGTCACCGCAGGCCGAGGCGTCGATCGTCCAAGCTCCGTTCAAATCCGCAGCCTGGGTCGCGGCCGATAGCGTGACGAGAAGGACTGACAGCACCAACCGATTGAAGGTTCTCATGGAAACTCTCCGATTCAATGGTCAACAGGTACCGTTCGATCGAACGTGGAATTGTCGCCAAATCGGTCTCTTCGACGCGGACGGGCCTGGCACCCCGACGTGGCTCTTCGGATCGCCTTTGCGCAGCATCCGAGTGCGACGACTTGGCGGACCTTTCGTTGATCTAAGTCAATAGGTTCTGCGGAGCACTTGTCTCCTCCGGGCAGCCCGCCGTACCGCGCGACATCTTTCGCTTTTGTGCGGCAGCGCAAAACGTGTAGAGATGCGCGACCAAAGAAGAACAAGCTCAAAGGGAGGCACGAGTTGAAACGACTGGCCATGATTGCCGCTGTGCTCGCGATGGTAAGCTCAGTGGCCTCCGCGCAGACCTATCCGGCCCGACCCATCACCCTGCTGGTGCCGTTTGCGGCTGGCGGGCCGACCGACACGGTGGCGCGGATGACGGCGCAATCGATGTCGAAACTCCTGGGCCAGACCATCGTCGTCGAGAACGCCACCGGCGCCGGCGGCACGATCGCGACCGCGCGCGCCGCCCGCGCCGAGCCCGACGGCTATACGCTGCTGGTCCATCACATCGGCATCTCGACGGCGGCAACGCTATACCGCAAGCTGCCCTACGACACCAAGACGGCGTTCGCGCCGATCGGCCTCGTCACCAACGCGCCGATGACCATCATCGCCCGGCCCGACCTGCCGCCGAACAATCTCGCCGAGTTGATCACCTACATCAAGACGAACGGCGACAAGATGACCTTCGGCAACGCGGGCCTGGGCGCCGCCTCGCATCTCTGCGGCATGCTGTTCATGACCGCGATCGACAAGCAGGTGCTCACCGTGCCCTACAAGGGCAACGCCCCCGTGATGAACGACCTGATCGCAAAACAGATCGACCTCACCTGCGACCAGACCACCAACACCACAGGCCCAATCGCCTCCAAGCTCGTGAAGAGCTACGCCATCACCACCAAATCCCGCCTCGCCTCCATGCCCGACCTGCCCACCGCCGACGAAGCCGGCCTGAAGGGCTTTGAAGTCGGCGCCTGGCACGGCCTCTACGCGCCTAAGGGCACGCCCGACGAGATCGTGCGAAAACTATCCAAGACCCTGCAGGAAGCCCTGCGCGACCCCGACCTCGTGAAGCGCTTCAACGAGATCAACACCGAGCCGGTGGCGCAGGACGAAGCCACGCCCGAAGCGCTGAAGGTGAAGCTGGTGAGCGAGGTGGATCGGTGGAAGCCGATCATCGAGGCGGCGGGGCAGTTCGCGGATTGAGGTAACGTAGGGTGGGTTAGCGAAGCGTAACCCACCAATCCTCTCACTAACGCGCGGCGGATTCGCCACTGCATTTGCTTGTTCACAGAAATAGTGCCCAAATCTATTGGCTCTACTCCTGGTTGCCCATTATACATCAACTCATGGATTTGACACTCACGCAACAGATCGCAGCACAACTGTGCCGCGATCTGAATTGGCAAGGCCTAGAATTCATTGACGCAGGCAACTCGGGGGCCGTGTTTAGCATCAACCATCCAAAGCATGGTCCCGTCGCGCTGAAAATTTACGACCCGGCCTATTTTAAGGGGGACAACGCCCTAATCGAGGAAAATCGGATAAGGCTGCAGGAACAACTTCGATCCCACGGCAATCCACACTTGATTGATGTTTTGGAAGTGGGCCACGTCGCCGAAGCTAACACTTGGTACCTGCTTATGGAGTTATGCTCCTGGCCCAACCTAGAAAAGTGCCTCCCATTGATCCGAGACGATCATGTCGAAGAACTGCTAGGGCAACTAGTCGATGCGGTGCAATTTTTGCAGGGCAAAGGCCTCGTTCATCGAGACATCAAGCCCGCGAACATCGCAGTTAATGCAACCTTCTCCCATCTAAAGCTTCTGGATTTGGGAGTGCTAAGGCGAATTGAGCACACGGAAGGCAACGGCACCGATCAGATTGAGACAAGGAGATTCGTCGCAACCGCTCAGTACAGCCCACCCGAATACCTCACGCGCGACGAACTCCCGGGTGCCGAAGGATTTGAAGCCCTCAACATATACCAAGTGGGCGCTGTATTGCACGATCTGATTATGAAAACATCGATCTTTCGCGAAGAGGCAGCCACTTCAAATAAGTACATCCTCTATAAGGCAATCACGTCGAAACAACCCTTGATCGTCAATCCCAATCTACCCCCGAGACTAATTTCGCTCTGCAAGGCCGCGCTCTCGAAGGATCCCAAGGATCGCATCCGACGCGCATCGCTTGCACAGCTCGCGACACGTAGCGACAGCACAGAGGACATAAGGAAGAGGCTGACTATTTCCCGCGCGAAGATTGAGAATCGTAGCGCGCCTTCTGTCATGATTTGGCAAACGCATGTTCGCAATTGGTTGCGAGATGCGGCAATGAAGGAGAAGACGACATTAGGGCCGCACAAACTTAAAGCCAAGAATTGCAAGAATGGCCTAGCATGGACGTTGTCCTTCTCGTTAAGTGACAGCGAACTGCTTGTCGCTCTGGCACCATCCCTCGACAATTCTCACCTCGTTCTTTCGCTATCAGCCGGCCTGCCGGAAGAACTCACGATACCGGTGTTAGAAATTTTTGAAACCGGACCACAGATTGAAACGGTGGAGGTAATACAACAGCTCTCGAGCAATATTTTGTATTTGCTAGACCTTTGTTCTGTGATGGATGCAGGCAAGATATCATGAACGAGACATGGTGGCTAAATCCAAGCCAGCTAGACGACTCCCAGAAGGCGATTCTACTCGAGAAACCGGAGACTCAGCTGCTCATTGTCGGCCCCCCCGGTTCGGGCAAGACCAATCTCTTAGTACTTCGTGCCAACTACGTAAGGTCAGTTGCGCCCAGAATTTTGCTGCTTACCTTCACTCGCACTCTGAGCGAGTTCTTAAAATCGGGACCAAACATTGGTCGAGGCGATCAAATTCGAAGCGACGAAATTAAGACTTTCATGGCCTGGGCGCGACAGATCATACGCGATAATGGAGCTGACATTCCTGAATCGACGAGCGATTTCGAGGCCCATCGAATTGCAATCGCAGAAACCGTTCTGGAGGTTATCAGCACTCAGAACCTCGGCAAGTTATACGACGTGATCTTCGTAGACGAGGTTCAGGATTTTCTAGAACTCGAACTTCAGATCATCCGCAGATTGGCGCACCGCATAAATGCCGCGGGTGACTCACGACAACGAATATTTAAACCCCGCGAGGGACTGCCCACGACTACGGGAATGGTCGATCGTCTAGTGACACTGGAACAGCACTATCGGATTGGGATCAAAATTTGCGATTTCGCCGATCAAATACTGCCACCTAAAGCGGGCGACGCCCCTCTTTCAGAGGGATGCAATTACGATGAGGAGGCCCGCCCTTCGTCAGTATTTCCAATCTATTCGGTCGATCAGGAAGCACAGTTCGATGAATGTATCGACCAAATCAAAGAGCAAAGGCGTTACATAACGGACGAACCCATCGGGGTCTTGACAATCAACTCGGATACTCGCGATCAGTTTTGGGATCGGCTGATGCAACGGGGGGAGTTGGCGGGCATTTGTATTCGACAGCGCCAGGAAGAGTATCAGCCCTTTGGTCCGGACAGCGCTGTGCGCATAATGACAGTAGCCTCTGCCAAGGGATCAGAGTTTCGGGCTGTTCATCTCTTGGAAGCTGAGAACTATAGACCCAGCTCGCGGGAGCTTGCATTTACTGCAGTAACAAGAGCGAAAACAGAGGTTATCCTTCACCACACAAAGTCAATGCATGGGCATATGAATCCTCCGAGCGGGAAGCTGCCAACAATAGACGACGTTTTTTGAGGTCCTTATGTCCACGATCATTCACTCAAAGGTCTTAACGAGGGAGGGACTGACTAGCGGATTTGTGAACGCTGGGCGAACCGACCTTCAGGAGACGCGCGTATCCGATTTGGCGGAGCTACGGGTCCCGGAGCGCGGCGCGATCGTGGGTAAATGGCGAAGGGACGCCGATCCTTTCCCAGACATTTTGGTCGTAAGGGACAGGGATCTTTCTGATACACACGCTTGGCTGGCCGCATTCTTTTCGTCGCTTTCTCCAATTTCACAGTGGTGCCGAATTATGCCGCAATCCGACCTTGCGAACCTCGCAGCTTCGAGCGAGAGACCGGCGCTCGACGGGCGGATGGGTGGCTGGATCGGGGCCATTCTTGCCGAATGCAGCGTGCAAGGCGGTCAGAACGTCAACCTAAAGGAACTCTCGGGTATAGCCGCGCTCACAAGCTCAACCTTCGCAGCCGCGCGTGGCATAGCTGTCTGGGGGGATCGATGCGATCTAAAGGAAATTGGAATACGACACGATCACCTGAGTGCAAAGCTCCGAGACGGACACCGCCCACTCTCTGCTACGCAGCTTTTGCCAATCTGGCTTACGCTAAATGGCTACGTCGACGCTCTTGACAAGAATCCAGATAGACGGCGAGCCCTCGCTCCGTTCGTGGCCCTGTTCGATCGGATCCTACGGCAAAGCAGCATAAGTGCCGATGGTATCGCGGACGTGGTAGCCACCGCGGCAGATCACTTCCGCATTCCCCAGATTGCGGACTGCTCACGCGGACCTCAGTCCGACCGCGTTCGTGCTCTTGACCAACTGATTCAAGACGTAGCGAGAGACAGCAATACGTTCTCGAACGATGCGCTGGTTGGATTTGCTGCCAGCTTAATTGACCCTGGAATGGCTATATTGCCCGAGCTGTTGCGCAAATACTCGGGACGGTTTCCTTTGGCACCGATCTGGCTTGGAGCATTTGCAGGATGTTGGTCCTCCAGCCGAACGCTCACGGATCACGGCGGCCTAGGCCGGCTGATCGCAAAGGCGCTCCTGTCAGAAAGCGATTTGAGCGAGAAGCCCCAGTGCGACATCTCCTACGACGAAATTTCTCGATGGCTGGATGGCGTGACGCCTTCCAAGCTTCCTCTGCGTGGAATGGCTTCGCGATCCTTGAATATAGAAATTTCCTTGGGAGTCACTTGCCCATTTGCAGTTGGCCGAAGCGACACCGCTAAATCAGAAACAAGCACAGCACCACAACGAAGGGAGGAGCAATCCCAAGCATTTGTGGAATCTCAAAGAGCAAGAGGATCCAGTAGCTCAGCACAAGTAGCCTTTCTGGCACGTTCGTTAGACGTCCTTACCAGACGTGTAGATGGCCTAGAACGATACGTCGCGTCCGAAGTGGAGTTGAAACGGAAGATTGCTTCTGAGAACCAACAGCATGACCTATTGAGCAGACTGCAGCGGCCGGACGAAGTTTCTAAGCCTTCCAAGAAAAAATAGGCTGCTTCGAGCGAGCGAGAGGATTCGGGGCGCACCTCGTAGGGCGGATCAGCCGAAGGCGTAATCCGCCGCTTTGTGGTACGTGAACGGCGGATTACGCTGCGCTAACTAATCCGCCCTACGGACTGCCCTTTCCTCCCCCCGCCAATCCGCGGACTACGCGGAGGCTAGCTTCACTCACCACCTATCCACTCCCCCTTGGTCTGAACATGTCCGCTCAATCTGAGAACAATCGGCCGAAGTCGAACTGGGCGCAAATCGCATCCGCGGTCATTGCTGGCTTCGCCTTCGTTATCGTCGTTGCTCAAGTCTACTTCATCAGCAAGAACTTCAAAGAAGTAGCGGCCCGCCAAGTCTACATGTCATACAGCGAATCTGCGTTGCGGCACCCGGAGTACGCTGAGCCTGATCTGTTGGAGATCAAGGCAGACCGAAAGAAACTCGCCCAATACAAAAATTACGTCGCACATCTGCTGTTTGCGTACGACGAGATGCTGGAAGCATACGACAAGCCGGAATGGCGAAAAAGCTTTGATGAAGAGATCAAGTACCATCGCCAATACATCTGCGAAGACATGCCCCCCACTCTCGATGAAATTTACTTTGAGAATATGCGAAAGCTTCTCAGAGAGATTCGGGCTAAGTGTCCCGCCAAGAACTAAGACCTTCCTGCGAAGCGGCGTCGCGGCTCGTAGCGCGGATCAGCCGAAGGCGTGATCCGCCGCTTGGTGGTACCTGAATGGCGGATTACGCGGAGCCTGTCATCGGGCCGCGCGAAGCGCGGACCCGGTGGCTAATCCGCCCTACGCGTTGAGGTGTGGCTGTGACACGCGAGACCATATTCCGTGAAGCCTTGCACTCCGTAAAACCTGACTTGGTTGTGGACCTTTACCTTTATCCGGTCGAGGCAGGTGGCAGGACGGGGCCGGTCCGTCTTGGCTGGGGCTGCGCGTGCACCAAGGACAGAAGTGTTGATGAGGGCTGGGATGGCTATCCGCTGCTCGAACGCGCCATGATGCCGGGCGAACGGAGGCGTCTGGGTTTCGTGTTCTTGTGTCGCGAAGAGGCGGCTCAAGCGCTCGGATCAACGGATCGCTTTTATCTCTGGGAGGGGCGGTGGATCGGCGAGGCGGCTGTCGTTCGATAGAGCACGTAGGGCGGATTGGCCGAAGGGGTAATCCGCCGCCTTGTGGTACGTGAACGGCGGATTACGCGGAGCCTGTCATCGGGCCGCGCGAAGCGCGGACCCGGTGGCCAATCCGCCGTACACGCTGCCGATCGGCGACGTGGAAGGTCATCGCCGGCTTGCGGGCGGACGGCGCAGTTCATCAAGCTTTGTCATTTAACCCTGAGGCCGTGAACTTAGCACCAGCGGCATCGTCCCCAGCGTGCGCAGCAGCCGCCGCACCCTCCGCAGCCACCACAGCCACGCCAACCTCCGCAGCCACGGCAGGCGCGGCAGCCGCGGCAGCCGCGGCAACCTCGGCAGCCGCGAACGACAACGGCGGCGAGCTGCACGCCGCCAGCAGCGTTTTCCTTATCGAAGAGATAGAACGTGGCGAGACTGACGTCGGCCATTTCCTCGTCACCAAGGACCAGGCGCTGATTGGGCGAGATGTTGTCAAGCTGCGGGATATCGGCGGTGGGTATCGCGGACGCGGACGCGCTCCCCGCCAGTGAAAGACCCAGTCCCGCCGTACCGAATGCCGTTACGGCGGCGGCTTTGGTTGTGCGCGCCTGCTTCGCAGCTTGCTTCACCCGTGGCATGGTCACACCTGTGTAAGTTGTTGTGAAAGGGCCGACTTGACGTGGCAAGCGTGCCCGTACGGCTAGAAGTGCGAGCTAACGCATCCGGTTCCGTTTCGCGCGAGGTCTTTCTTGAGTTGCCGCTGGCGAGAGGACAGCGGGATGAATATTGAGACAGCAGCGCTGTCCAAACCTGTCGCGCTGGGAGCGCGCGGCGCTTGGGCGAGTTAGCGTTAGCGCGTAGGGCGGATTAGCCGAAGGCGTAATCCGCCGCTTTGTGGGACGTGAACGGCGGATTACGCGGAGCCTGTCATCGGGCCGCGCGAAGCGCGGACCCGGTGGCTAATCCGCCCTACTCGCTGTCAGGCGAAAGCAGAAGGTTATTCCGCCCGGCGGACGTATCGATTGCGCCGCCTCGCGCCCTTCCCGGACTTCCATCCCCGCCCAACCTTCTGCTAGGAACATCTTCTGCGAAGCGGCGTCGCAGCGGAATGAACGTCGCGCAACGGGAGGTATTTGCAGCATGTTCTCGCATGTGATGATCGGGACCAACGACCTCGACAAGTCCAAGGCGTTCTATGACGCGCTGCTCGGCACGCTTGGCGTCAGGCCCGGGTTTGTCGACCGCCATCGCGTGTTCTGGCGCACGAGGACGGGGACCTTCTCGGTGTCGAAGCCGATCGACGGCAAGGCGGCGACCTGTGCCAATGGCGGGACGATCGGCTTCAATGCAGAGTCGCCCGAGGCGGTCGATGCCTTCCATGCAAGCGGCATCGCGAGCGGCGGCAAGACCTGCGAGGATCCGCCTGGAATCCGCGAGATGGGCGAGGTGAAGCTTTATATCGCCTACTTGCGCGATCTCGACGGCAACAAGCTTTGCGCCGTGCATCGGATGGCTTGAGCGGACGGCGTTATTTCACAGGGCGGGTTAGCGTTGGCGTAACCCGCCGCCTCGCTCGCGTGGTTCGGCGGATTACGCGGAGCCTGTCATCGGGCCGCGCGAAGCGCGGACCCGGTGGCTCATCCGCCCTACGCTCTACCCATCCAGCCGCAGCGTCATTGCGAGGAGCGCAAGCGACGAAGCAATCCATCTCTCCGCAAGTGGTGAAATGGATTGCTTCGCTCCGCTCGCAATGACGGGGGGCGCGGGTTGAGCGCCAATCTGGCTACTCTGCCGCCTGCCGTATCGGCTCCTCCAACCCCGCAAGCACCTTCGGTGGGGACATCGGGAGCGCGTAGAAGCGCTTGCCGACGGCGCGGTAGATCGCGTTTGCGACTGCGGCCATCACCGGCACCAATGGCACTTCGCCGACGCCCTTGACGCCTTGCGGGTGTTTGGGGTTCGGGACTTCGACCAGGATGGTGTCGAGCATCGGCAGGTCGGAGCAGACGGGCATGCGGTAGTCGAGGAAGCCGGGGTTATCGACCTTGCCGTCGCTGCGGTAGATGTATTCCTCGTTCAGCGCCCAGCCGATGCCCTGGGCGACGCCGCCCTGGAGCTGGCCTTCGACATAGCCGGGGTGGACGGCGCGGCCGACGTCCTGGACCGCCGTGTATCTGATGACGCGCGCGATGCCGAGCTCGATGTCGACCTCGACGTCGCAGATGTGGGTGCCGAAGCCGCCGTCCGCGCCTTGGGTGTTGAGCTGCACGCCGGCGCCGATCGGGCCGCCCTGCATGGGGGCTTTCTCGGCGAGATCCTCCAGCGTCAGCGGCTCGAACTGGCCGGCGTTCGGGCTGGCAGGATGCGCGGCGCCGTTCTCCCATTTCACGGCCTCGGGATCGATCTCCCAGATTTTTGCCGCGCGTTCGCGCAAGGTGTTGATCACCTTCTCGGTCGCCTGTGTCACCACCATGCTGGAAGCAAACAGCACGCGGCTGCCGCCGGTGAGGTTGGAGAAGCCGACCGTCTGGGTGTCGCCGATGATGACGGAGACGCGGCGATAGTCGATGCCGAGCAGTTCGGCGCAGACATTGGCGATGCCGGCGCGGGAGCCGCCGATATCGGGGTGACCGGTGGTGACGACGACGTTGCCGTCCTCGGTGATGTTGACTTGCGCCGAGGATTCACCGCCGGCGTTGAACCAGAAGCCGGAGGCGACGCCCCTGCCCTGCAATTTGCCTGTTGGCGTGCTGTAATGCGGCGAGGTCTTCGCGGCTTCCAGCGTCTCGATATAGCCGATGCGGGGGAAGACGGGGCCGTGCGCGGCTTTGGTGCCCTGCTTCGCCGCGTTCTTCAGGCGGAAGTCGAGCGGGTCCATGTTCAGGCTTTCGGCGACCTCGTCGAGCACGCATTCTACCGCGTAGGCGCCGATCGGCGCGCCCGGCGCGCGATAGGCCGCGACCTTGGAGCGGTTGGAGCAGACGTCATAGCCGACCGACAGCACGTTCGCGATGTCGTAGGGCGCGAAGCTGCAGCCGGCGGCGCCGCGGATCGGCGAGCCCGGGAAGGCGCCGGCCTGCAGATAGAACGTGCCTTGCGCGGCGACGATGGTGCCGTCCCTCTTGGCGCCGATCTTCACCGTGCTCTTCGAGCCTGACGTCGGGCCGGTGGCGCGCATCACCTCCTCGCGCGTCATCACCATCTTGACCGGGCGGCCGGATTTCTTGGCGAGCAGCGTCGCCAGCGGCTCGAGATAGACGATGGTCTTGCCGCCGAAGCCGCCGCCGATCTCGGCGGGGATGGCGCGGATGTCGCTCTGCGGGATGCCTGACAGCATCGACGTCATCGCGCGCACCATGAACTGGCCCTGGCTCGAGCTCCAGATCGTGGTCTTGCCGTCGGCGGTGACCGAGATCAGGCAGGCGTGCGGCTCGATATAGCCCTGGTGCACCGGGCGGGTGGTGAAGGTGCGCTCGATGATGACGTCGGCCTGTTTGAAGCCCGCTTCGATGTCGCCCTTCTTGTGCTCGAGTTGGCCTACGATGTTCGAGGGCTTGCCTTCGAACTTGTTGAACTCGTGCAGGATCGGGGCGTCAGGCTTGATCGCGTCCTCGATCTCGATCGACCAGGGCAAGACCTCGTAATCGACCTCGATCAGTTCGCAGGCCTTTGCGGCGATCGCCTCCGTGGTGGCGGCGACCGCCGCGACCGGGTGGCCGGGGAACAGGGCCTTGTCGCGGGCCATCACGTTGCGGCACATCCAGCGCATGTCCTGGATGCCGAGCATCACGGATTTATCCAGCGGGAAATCGACGACGTCGCGCGAGGTGACGACGGCCTTCACGCCCGGTAGCCGCTCCGCCTTGGAGGTGTCGATCGAGCGGATGCGCGCATGCGGGTGCGGGCTGCGCAGGACCTTGCCCCAGATCATGCCGGGCATAGTGGTGTCGGCGGCAAAGGCGGCGCGTCCCGTGACCTTGTCGACGCCATCGGGACGGATGGTGCGCTGGCCGATCCACTTGTTGTTGACGACGATGTTCATTGCGCGGCCTCCCGGATTTCAGCGGCTGTCTCCAGCACGGCGCGGACGATCTTGTCGTAGCCGGTGCAGCGGCAGAGATTGCCGGCGAGCCAGAAGCGGACTTCCTCCTCGCTCGGGTCCGGGTTCTTGGCCAGCAGCGCCTCGGAGGCGACCAGCATGCCCGAGGTGCAGATGCCGCACTGCAGCGCGGCCTGCTCCAGAAACTTCTCCTGCAGCGGGTGCAGGCGGCCGCCGCGCGCCATGCCCTCGATGGTCCTGATCTCGTGCCCTTCCGCTTCGGCGGCGAGCATCAGGCAAGAGCAGACCAGCCGATCATCGAGCGTGATCGAGCAGGCGCCGCAATCGCCGGAGGCACAGCCCTCCTTGGAGCCGGTGAGCGCGAGCTGGTTGCGCAGCGCATCCAGCATGGTCTCATAGGGCTCGCAGAGGAATTCCAGCGGCTCGCCGTTGACGGTGGTGGAGACGTGCAGCTTTGCCATTTGTCATTTCCCTTGCGCGCGTTCTGCGGCGATCTTCGCCGTACGCTTCAACAGCACACCGGCGATCTGGGTACGGTAGCCAATGGTGCCGCGCTTGTCGTCGATCGGACGGCAGGCGGCGCGGCAGGCATTGGCGGCGGCGGTGAGCGCGGCGTCATGGAGGCGGGAGCCGATCAGCGCCTGCGCGGCCGGCCCGACCAGCAGCGCGGTCGGCGCCACGGCACCGAGGCCAACGCGGGCGTGGGTGCAGACGCCGTCCTTCAGCGTCAGGCTGACGCCGCAGCCGACCACCGCGATATCCATCTCGGTGCGCGGGATCATCCGCAGATAGGCATCGCTCGCGCCAGGTGGGCGCGGCGGCAGCGTGAAGGAGACCAGGATCTCGCCGGGTTTCAGGTTGGTGCGGCCGGGCGCGGCGGGGACGTCTTCGACCTTCAATTCGCGGCGGCCATCCGGGCCCTGCACGGTGACGACGGCGCCGGCCGCGATCATCGCGGGCACGCTGTCGCCGGCCGGCGAGGCGTTGCAGAGATTGCCGCCGGCGGAGGCGCGGCCCTGCACTTGCGTGGAGCCGATCAGGTTCACCGCTTCCAGCACGCCGGGCCAGATCTGCTTGAAGCGCGGGTGCTCGGCCAGCACGGCGCCCGGCACCGCGGCGCCGATGCGGAAGCCGCCATCGGAAAGCTCTTCGACGGCAGTGAGTTCCGCAACTTTCTTGATGTCGACGATCAGGCCCGGTTGCACCGCGCCCGAACGCATCTGCACCAAGAGATCCGTGCCGCCGGCCAGGATGCGCGCGGCGCTGCCCGCCGCTGCATAAGCGCCGACCGCTTCATCAAGCGTCTGCGGCGCGACGTATCGGATATCGGTCATGCTCGTGTCCGATGCCTCCCTCGTTCCTTGTTGCCTGCCCTCTATGGGGCCTCTTGAGAAGAGTACACGCCGGCATGCCATCGGAACAGCCTCCGAGCCCGGACGAAGTGGCGCCCTCCCATGCGCAAAGGGAATTTGCACGCCGCCGCCTTCACACAAAACGGTCATGATCCGCGCGGTCGCGGGCGTTCGCCGGCGGCGCGGATTGCGCCCATCGGTCGCGTGCGTGCCCATACTTGATGCAACCGCGGCTAACCGCTCATTAACCCTGTCAGCCGTAGGGTCTTGCCGCGCCGGAAGGCCGGTTGTCGGGTGGCGGTGATGTCGTTTGCACAAAAGAAACCTACGGTCTTCCCGGCACAGGAGGAACGGCGGCGCTTCCAGCGCGTCAAGGTGCACCTGCTCGGCCGCTACATGCTGCCCGACCGCCGCGAGTTTCCTTGCCAGATTATTAACATGTCCCCGGGCGGGCTCGCGCTGCTGGCGCCCGGCATCGGCAATGTCGGCGACCGCGTGATCGCCTATCTCGACCATATCGGCCGCGTCGAGGGCAGGATCACCCGCATCA
The DNA here is from genome assembly GCF_029990105.1 of Bradyrhizobium sp. Arg237L. Classification (NCBI taxonomy): domain Bacteria; kingdom Pseudomonadati; phylum Pseudomonadota; class Alphaproteobacteria; order Hyphomicrobiales; family Nitrobacteraceae; genus Bradyrhizobium; species Bradyrhizobium sp. Arg237L. Next base: position 63,016 of record NZ_JAQMIL010000007.1, read on the forward strand.
TCGACAACGGCTTTGCGATGACGATCGTCTCGACGCCGCGCAAGCGCGACAAGCTCGCCGCACAGCTCACCTGGCTCGCCAACCGCGACATCCTCAATCTGCCGGAAGACCGCCGCCACGACCGCATCGTGCCGCGCAACCCGATCGCGCTGCTCACGCTTGAGGACGGCAGCAAGATGACCTGCCGCATCATCGACCTCTCGCTGTCGGGCGCGGCGATCGCCGCCGAGAACCGGCCGCCGCTGAAGTCGCTGGTCATGCTCGGCCGGGTGCAATCGCGCGTGGTGCGAAACCTCGACGACGGCTTCGCGCTGGAGTTCGTGCACGAGCAGGCCGCCGAGACGCTCGAAGACGCGGTTACCGCGCGGTAAAGCCCGCGACGCTCAAATCCCCTGATTTTCAGCCCGAATGAGGCGGCATCCGCGATGGCGGACGCCGCCTTTGCCTTGTCTGGCGTCCTCCGCACGCGGTTAACGCGGGCGGATTTCGCGGCGAGAAAGACCTGCTGGCACGGCGTCAAGGTCGTTAATGCGTAAAATTTGAATCAATTGCAGTTGTCTCGAATTTTAGTCGATTTTGCCTCAAGTATAGATCGAATTTGCCGCCAGCTTTACTTGCATTCACGTCAAATCACCTTTGCTGACTTAGCCGCACCGCAAAACCTTTGTGCGAAACGTGGTCCCAACAAGAAAAACGGGGGCCACGATGGTTTTCAGGGGACAGGGGAAAGGATGGGCGGTTGCCGCCATCCTGTTCGGGTTGAGCGTCACTACAAGCGTCGCGGCGAAAGCAGGCGACGTGGTCTATGCCAGCCTCGGCGATGCGACGCGTTCGCCGATCGGCTGGGTCGAATTCTGCGCCGACAACCCGGGCGATTGCCGCGGCGGTGCGACGCAACCGCGCGACATCGTGCTGTCGCAGACGGCGTGGCGCGATCTGTTGCGGGTCAACAAATGGGTCAACGAGACCGTCAAGCCGATGACCGACATGGATCATTGGGGCGTGATCGAGAAATGGTCGTTGCCGACGGACGGCTACGGCGACTGCGAGGACTACGTGCTCCTGAAGCGCAAGATGCTGATCGACGCCGGATGGCCGCGCGAGGCGCTGTTGATCACTGTTGTGCGCGACAAGAAGGGCGAAGGCCACGCGGTGCTCACGGTGAAGACCGACAAGGGCGAGTTCATCCTCGACAACCAGAACGAGGACGTCGTCGCCTGGACCGCAACCGGCTACCGCTTCGTCAAGCGGCAGTCGCAGAGCGATCCTAACGTCTGGGTCTCGCTCGGCGACAACCGCCCGGCGGTCGCCACCGCCAGCTCTCGGCAATAAGGGAACATCGAACACGCGACCCGGTCACATCCCCACCCCTCCCCGTCCCAGACCGGTTCGCGCGCGGCCAGGCTTCCCCCAAAGCCTGGCCGCAACTTTTTGGGCCAGCACGTGTGCAACGGTCACGAAACAATCGGTGCGGGTGACGAAACCGTTTTCCGGCTCGGTCGAAATTCTGCGGAAACGGGCGTGGACTATCTTCGCGTTGGGTGCTGAGAACGACGATCCGAAGGTATTGCGGGGACCGCTTTTTGAGGTGCGCCATGCGTGAAGAATTTGCCTCTTACAGCTTTCTCGCCGTCACCATTGCCGGGATCGTCCTGTTGTGCTCAGGCCTCGTCGCGCTTGCGCTGACGTGATCGACGCCGGCGAGCCCTGGGTCGGGGGTCGATGGCGCCAGCCAGATGCGTCGCCCCTGCTGGGTGAACCATCGCCGTGCCAACCGGCGCGCTTGCGCACGATAGCGCCTAGCTGAGGCGCCATTGATTGCAGAAAATGACCGCTTATCGGCGAAGGCTGGTGGTCGCAATCCCTGACACCGCCCATCCAACAAGAACAATCCTCGGATTGGCAATATTTTATTGCCCTCTTTCTTCTAATTAAATAATTAAATGATATTTTTATAATAATGCATACTAAATCTCAGGGAACTTGGTTTCACCGCAATGTTCCTGGCGCCGCGCCTTTCCACCGGAATTCCAAGGCTCATTCGGAGGTCTCACGCCTGCAAACCACGGCCACGCTCGATTGACGGAAGCGCGGCGCAACGGCTTCCGCCGAGATACATGCGATTTAATTTGACTTTAAATTATATTTAAATGATGTTTTTCTTCTTGCGACATTAGGGGTGCCGCGACCAACCGAATTGCTGCGGCGTCAGTCCGATTGCACATGGTCTGATTGAATACGAAGACATGCGAAGGCGTCATACATGCGCCGGCCAATTGATACTGCACCAAGGGACGGACAGGATATCTGGGTCGAGAGTGCGACCGGAGCCTTTGATATCGCTCATTGGTCACGTGAGGCGGGCGAATGGGTTTGGAAAAATGGGCATCCCATCAGGATCGCGCCGACGCATTGGTACCCAATAACCGAGGATGTGTTTCAAGAAGACGAGTCGAGCGGTCGGCTCCAGGTCGGTCGTGCGGGCCAATGGTTAGCGGGTTCTTTGATCGCCGCAATCCTCGTTGCGGCTGCGCTGATCGGTGTGTTCGACCAATCCAGCGGACCCGAGGTTTCGAAGACGATCGAAGCCGGGCGCGCCGTCGGGCTCGATCTGAAGCCTGAGGTCGCCGGGTGGCAAACGCTCGTTCAGCGCGGAACGACAGCAGTCCTCATGCAGGACACCGACCTTTCACGACAGATGCTGTTGGCGGACACAGTGCAGCGTCGCCAAGCGCTCGACGAAGAGACTTCGCACAGGGACGCACCGGCGGCGGCCACGTCCGCAGAATTACAGCAGTCGCTTTACCAGGAACGCGAAAAATCCGCCGCACTGACGGCCGAACTCGCGAAAGTCCGCGGCGACTTGGAGACGATGCTGGCGCTATCGAGCAAGTTTCAGGACGACGCGATACAGCGCTGGGAGGCTGCGGAAATTGCAGCAGAGGAACTGCGGCAGTCCCTTCAACAGGAACAGGCCCACGCTGCGGCGCTCGCGAACGAACTTGCCGGAACGCGCCGCGAGACCGAGACCCGGGATATACAGTCGCGCAACCCTGACGATGCGACCGCGCAACAGAGACAGACGACCGAGCGCGAGATCGCGGAACTGCGGCAGTCGCTGCAGCAGGAGCAAGAAAAGACCGCCGCCCTCACCCAGGAGGTCGGCGCGGCGCGCCAGGCGATGACAGCGAGTGCCGAGCAGCAACGCCGCGCGCTCGACGAGGCGCAGATGCGTGCCGCGGCACTCGCGAGTGAACTTGCCGGAACGAGCAGCGAGATCGAGACCCAGGCCGCGCAGTCGCAGAAGGCAGTTGATGAAGCCGTCCAGCAGAAGCAGACGGCGGAGGCCACCATCGCGGAACTGCGGCAGTCGCTGCAGCAGGAGCGAAGCAGAACCGAAGCCATGGCACGGGATCTTGCATCGGCGCGGCGCCCCGTCGATGAACGCGTGACCGTGGGCCGCGCAATTGAAGGCCCGATGATGCCGGTGACACAGACCGTGGCAGCCGCCGTATCGGAGCCGCCAACAGCCGCAGACCAGGACAAGGCGGAGGCGGCCCGATTGATCGCGCGCGCCAGCGCGTTGCTCGGCCAGGGCAATATCGGCGCGGCGAGGATAGTGCTCGAGCGTGCCGCCGAGAACGACAATGCGCGGGCAAGTTTTATGCTCGCGGAGACGTATGATCCCGCCGTTTTATCCGCCTGGGGCACCTATGGAACGCGCGGCGAAGCGGCTAAGGCGCGAGAGCTCTACGCGAAGGCACACAGTGGCGGTATTCGCGAAGCCAAGGACCGGCTCGACGCGTTGCCCCGGTGAGAGGATGAGATTGTTGCGTTCCACATGATGACGCTGGCTGCTGCAGTTGGTGATCAAGAGGGGGACTGACATGAACACGCTGCCAAGGCCACGCTCGTTGCTCCTGCTCGCCGTGCTGGTGCTGCTGGTCGCCATGATGCTTCAACCGGCTGACCTGGACGCACAGACCACGCAACCCTCCAAGGGCAATGCACAAGTGGTTCGACGGCCCTTGCCGCTGCAGACCGAAAAAGACCGCATGAACGCTTGGACCGTCGGGCTCGCTGGCGGCTTGCTGGAGGGAGCGCCAATCCGCCTGGCTGCGGAAATGGCCCGCGTGGTCGATGACGGAGCGAACATGCATCTGCTACCGATCGTCACCCGGGGCGCCACCGAGAATCTGAACTCGCTGCTCTATCTGCGCGGCGTCGATACGGCAATCATCAATTCCGACGCGCTCGAAGAGTACAAGATTCAAGTGCCGCAGATCCGAAGCCGCATCACTTACCTGCTCAATCTCTTCCCGTCCGAGCTGCATATTTTCGTCCGACCGGAAATCACAAGCCTGCAGGATCTCGCCAGCAAGAAAGTGAACTTCAACACGAAGGGCACCGCAGCCGCCTATTCGGGACCGCTGATCTTCAGCCGTCTCGGCATCGAGGTCGAGAAGACGTTCATTCCCCATCAGGTCGCCCTGGAACAGATGCGCAAAGGTGAGATGGCGGCGGTGGTGTTCATCACGTCGAAACCGGTCGACGCCTTCGTGCGCGGCCGCTGGGAGGGGGGATTCAAGTTTCTCCCAGTCCAATACGACAGCAAGTTCGAGGACTACTACCTGCCCGCGACACTGGAGACAAATGAGTATCCCAATCTGATCAAGCAGGGCGAGCGGGTGTCGACCATCGCAGTGCCGACCGCGCTTGTCGCGTTCAATTGGCCGCCGCGGTCGAACCATTATCAACGCGTCGCGCGCTTCGTCGACTACCTGTTCTCGCGAATCGACCACCTGCAGGCACCAGGCTTTGACCCGAAATGGCAGTCGATCAATCTGGCAGCGACCGTCCCCGGACTAACCCGCTTCCCGGCCGCGCAGGAATGGCTGGATCACAAGGCGCGCAGCGCACAGGCGCCGCCATGAAGGCTGCTGCTTTTCCCCTCGCTGTCACGTTAAAAATGGCTTGCGGCATCGCCTACGCTCAAGGCACGAACGATCCGATGACAAATCTTCGGGCGTGCTCGGTGATGGAGGGACCGGCCCGGCTACAATGTCTGGACGATCTATCACGTAAGATAGCGCCGCCTGGTCGCCCGGCGCCGTACGACAACTGGCTGCTCAGCGAGACCACATCGCCGGTGGACTATTCGCCCATCGTCACCGCCACCACATCCGCTCGCGGTGACTCGGATGGCACCGCGATGCAACTCGCAATCCACTGCCGCAAAGGCCGCACCGAGCTCGTGCTCGCAGGACCGGCGGTATCAAGCCGTGCCGAGGAATACACCATCTTCTACCGCGTCAATGCGAATCCGCCGGTGCAGCTTGTGGCCGCCTCGCCGTCATTCGGGCCCGGTGCCGCTTTCCGGGGTGACGTCGTGCGTCTGCTGCAATCGTTACCCGAAGAGGGCGGCATCGCTGTCCGTCTTTCCACCCGCAGCGGCGCGGCTCAGGAGGCGCATTTCCTGCTCGGCGGATTGAAGACCGTGCGCGAAAAACTGGCGGCGGCGTGCAAATGGCCACATGCCGTCGCCAGACCAGGCGACTGATGGTCATGGGACAGGGAGAAGCAAGATGATCAGAATTGGAAATCTGGCGATAGCAGCCATTGCCGGCCTAGCGATGTCGCTCCTGATCGCGCCGACCGCGCAAGCGCAGCCAGACGATCAGATGAGGCCGCAAGCGAGTAAGCAGCACCGGGTGAGCACGCAGAAGCAGCCGAGCAGGCAGAAGGACGATCAGACGAGCAAGCACGACCAGGCGAGCAAGCAGAAACTGGTACTGGTGACAAAACCCACCGAGCTCCCCAGGAAGCCGCATCAGCTCCTGCTGCAGGTCAATTCCAACGATCCCGCGATGATGAATCTCGCACTTAACAATGCGACCAACGTCGCGCAATACTACCGCAATCTCGGTGAAGAAGTGTCGATTGAGGTTGTCACGTTTGGCCCTGGCCTTCACATGCTGCGCGATGACACCTCTCCGGTGAAGGCGCGCATCGAGGGGCTCGCAATGAGCAACCCGGAAATCTCCTTCAAAGCCTGCGGCAATACCCAGGAAAACATGCGTAAGGCGGAGAACAAGGATATCAACCTCGTTCCACAGGCGACGATCGTGAAATCCGGCGTCGTCCGCGTCTTGGAGCTGCAGGAACAGGGCTGGAGCTACGTCAAACTGTGAGGCACCGCTCCAGGCCATGGAGGCAAAGGCCGCTGAGCAGGATGTAGCCGTCCCGAGTGGTCTGGACGAGGGCCATGGTCCGCGCCGCTCCCCAGAGCATGATCCGGAAAAGTGGATACCGGTTTTCCGAAAACGAAACCGTTTTCCGGCTTGTCGAAATTCTGCGGAAATGGGCGCCCACTATCTTCGTGTCGGGTGCTGGAGAACGACTATCAAAAGGCATTGCGGGGACGCTTTTTTGAGGTGCGCCATGCGTGAAGAATTTGCCTCTTACAGCTTTCTCGCCGTCACCATTGCCGGGATCGTCCTGTTGTGCTCAAGCCTCGTCGTGCTTGCGCTGACGTGATCGGCGGCGGCGTCTCAACGCCGACCAAAGCCGACGTCTCGCCGGACGCGCATTTTCGCGATGCGAGCAGGTCTCGTACTTCGGCCGAGCCGAACGCCGAAAATGGCGGTCGGCAGACGATCAGCTCAAGATCGTTGCCCTCGGAGCCGACAAGGAAGAGACACCGCTTGCGCTACGAAGAGCGTCGCGGCGTTTCAGGCATAGGGCGGCACCTCGACCAGCGTCCCAATCAAACGCAACAGGGCTTGGTGCTCGGGTCCATTCACGTTGCTCCGCAAGAACTCGCCCAACTCAATGGGCGACAGCCGACCACCGGAAGGCGCATTCGGCTGATGGAGGATGAAAGCATTGCCGGTCGTCGGTTCGCGCGCAAGGAACCATGCATCGCCGTTTGGACTGCGGTACAGCTCTCTTCTCTCGGGCATAGGGTTGGTTGCTCCTTCGAACAGAGCCAACGGGAACAGCTCTTAGAACTGACACTCGGAAAGCGCTATTCGCCGGCGCATGAGCGATGCTTCAGCGGGCACAGCTTACTTGCTGCGCCTCGATCTGCTCGCAAAATCGCGGTTGGCCTCGCCGGCTGAGCGCTTTTTCTTGTCCGCGACGTTACCAGTCGCCGCCGCTTCCCGAGCCAATCGCTCCGCCTTCAATCGCTCTCGATTTGCATGAAAGGCTTCTTGATTACGTTCATACTCGGACATCGCAACCTTGGTATCCGCTTCCCTGAAGGCCTTTTGGGCCGCTTGCTGAGCTGCGGTGGGCTTCTTCGATTCGTGGGTATAAGTCATTTCCTCCTCCTTCGGCCCTGGCTCCCGACCGGAGGGGCAAGTTGCCGGGGACAAAGATCCGACTCCTGACGGCCATGACGGTTCCAATTTGGCCGAGCGTGCGCCGACGTCGTGGCATCTGCCGAGGAAACACTGGCGGAACTGGAAGTCGCCCTCAATCGCGATGGCCCGCGGAGCCATTCTTGATCTGCCAAATGTACTCGTCGGCAAGCTCCAGGAGCCGGTTGGAGGTTAGCGGGTCCGTAATCTCCCTTGCTAAACGCCGACATTGCTCAACCTTGGCCAAAAGATTGGTCTGCAATTGCCCCACCCGCAAATACCGGGCGAGTGAATTCGAAGGCAGGCCGCCCTGCATTTTCTGCGCCGCATCGATTTCCGAAACGGCCACAACTCGGCAATCGGGTAAGCTGATCGCGCAGCGCTGGAAACTGGTCCTAAAGCGGGATGACTTTTCTTCGAATCGTCATCCCGCTTTAGCTCTTTGTTTGAGCGTGATCTTTTCGGAAAACCGGTGCCCACTTTTCCGGATCATGCTCTAGAAGCGATCTCAGTGTCGAACGTCTTTCAAGCGAACGACGACGCCCGTCGGTTCGGGCTGATGCGTCGTCAACTTTGTAAAGTCCGCGTCGCTCCAATCCGCAAGACTTATTACCTCTCCTTCCTCAGCTTCCATCCCAGGAACTTCGAGCAACTCGAGCACATGCAGCCCCTTGGGGTCGAGAAAGAAGGTATGCTGTCCGAACAATTCGCAAAATTGTGCCACTGCTGGATGATCCTCAGCAAGCACCTGCGCTCGAAACTGAGACAGCGTTTTGGTTATCTGGGCTTGGTTTAACTTCATGGCCTATCCCTGATCTTTAGCGCCTGAGTGCGCGTCGTCTGCCCCTCCTCGTCCATAGCTCACGACCTCACCAGGCGTCTGCGTTACACGGAGCCGCGGCGAATACGGCGCCAGCGGACGATCCGCTTCGCACGCTTGTTAGGTCCCTCGTGTGCCGCTAGTAACGGCGGGCAGCACTTGCGGACGCTTGCTCAAGACTCTTTCCTTTTTGGGTGGCGCGGCGATGAGCCCGTCGCGGATGGCCTGTTTCCGAGCAAGCTTGCGGGCACGGCGCACGGCGTCAGATTTCTCCCTGGTCTTTTTTTCCGAGGGCTTTTCGTAAGAACGACGACGTTTCATTTCCCTGAACACGCCCTCGCGCTGCATCTTCTTCTTTAGAACTCGAAGCGCTTGGTCGACGTTGTTGTCGCGAACGATTACTTGCACGGTTGTTGCTCCATCAGAGTTGCAGCGCCAGGTTGGCTGAAGTCGCGGCAGCCGAAGCGTTACAACGACTCCTTCGAAGTAAATCCCGCCCGTCTAAAGCGCGATGAGATGAGGATGAATCATCATCGCGCTTTAGGTTATTGTTTGAACATGATCTTTTCGGAAAACCGCTTCACACTTTTCCGGATCATGCTCTAGCGATCTAAATTGAAGGGATAGATTGCCCTTCGCGCGCAAAAGCCCGCTCAATCCCGAGATCGAGCGGGTCGCACAGTCATCCCAGTACATCCGTGGAATGACGAAAGCTGCTTACGCCAGCGAGAGGTTCTCGGCGCTGACCTTGCCACGCTTCGGGTCGGTCTTGACTTCGAAGTTCACTCGCTGCCCCTCAGCGAGTCCATGAAGCCCGGCCCGCTCGACCGCGCTTATGTGGACGAACACATCGGTTCCGCCATCATTCGGCTGAATAAATCCAAAACCCTTTTGCCCGTTGAACCACTTCACCGTACCTGTCGCCATAACATTTCTCCAAAGCGCAAACGCGCGCCTCGCGTGGATTCGCACGATCCCCAAACTCAATCCGACGATGTCTCTGGAAAAGGGCCGCCTGGACCATTCAACAAGGCACAACGGCTAATCGAATAACAGCAACGTATACACTTTCTTCGAGAACACAAGGGTTCCTTCAAGGGTTCTTTTTTCGGCCGCGCGAGGTCGCGCTTGCGTTGACGTGATCGCTGCCCGGCGCCTACCTCACCAGCTATATTTGACGACGCCCTTGCCGGCGTAGCTGGTGACGTTGGCGGAAAACTCGCCTTCGAATGTTGCGGCGAGCGAGAAGCCGTTCAGCCACTTCTGCTCGGCGCTGGCGCTGACGAGCGCGGAATCGGGATCCGGCCGCGCGCCGTTCACGACAAAGCTTGTGCCCGGCAGCGACTGGAAGATCGCACTCACCGCGCGGTCGGGATTGTAGTCATGCGGCCACGCCAGCCGGCCGCGCAGCGTCAGCACGCCATCCGCCATGGCGAACGACTTGTCGGTGCGCAGGCCGAGCTCGGTGCGGGTGTCGGTCGTGGTCTCGCCGGCATAGTTCAGTGCGAACAGCCCGCCGCCGACGAGGCTCCGCTCGGCATAGGCCGGCAGATCAAGGCTGATCACCTGGACCGCGGCGTAGGGCGTGATGCCGATCAGAGGTGTCGCGAACCGGTAGCCGCCTTCGAAGGCCCCGGATGTGCTGCAGTGCGCCGCACTTTGTTGCGGCGCATACGTCAGCAAATGGCACCTTTCGGACTGCGAGCCATTGTCCGACCAGCGTCCGAAATGCACACCAAAGCAGGCGCCCGCCCGCACACTCTGAATTTATGGATTCACGCCCTGGGTCCTGTGGACACTTATCGCATCAATAAGACGATGGCTGCGATGGTGACGACGGCGCGGTAGTTTCGGGCAGTCCTTTCGAAACGGATTGCGACGCGACGGAATTGCTTGAGCTTTGAGAAACAGCACTCCACGAGATGCCGCTCGGCATAGAGATGCTTGTCGAGCGGATATTTGAGCGCGCGTGATGGGTTGTTGGGGATGACGGCGAGCGCGCCTTTGGCGGCGATGGCCCTGGCGCATGTGCTGACGCGCGCTCTGGGCTGCGTGCTATTCTCCCCAGGCCCCGTCACCGGTTGTGACGATCAGTATTGGGGCTTCTCGGGCGATGGAGATGACCTTGTCTCGCAAATGGACGAAGAGTCGAACGCGAGGTTGCAAGCTTCACCTGACCAAAACGAAGGCGCGGTTTGGTCGAGTTCGCCAGATCCGCGCCGATCTCGAACGACAGCTTGAAGCATGCAAACGGGAGACCGCCAACGTGCGGGAGCGCCTGATCGAGGCTACGAAGCAGCAAACTGCCACCTCCGAGATGCTGCGCATCATCTCGGATTCGCCGCTTCAGTCGGTGCTGGACGCGGTGGCCGAACATGCCGCACGCCTGTGCGACTCGAACAATGCGGAGATCTACCGCCTGGAGAACAACCTTCTTCGCTTGGTGGCTTCATACGGGGAACTTCCGGTGCATATTCAAGCCCGTGAGGGATTTCCCGCAAATCGCGACAGGGTGATAGGACGAGCCGTATGTGATCGGCGGTCGGTTCATGTCCACGATCTCGCCGCCGAGGATAGCGAGTACCCGTCGGGCAGCAGTGACGCAAAACGCCAGGGCCATCGCACCACGCTCGGAACACCGTTGCTGCGCGAGCGGACCCCCATTGGAGTCATTCTGTTCCGGCGATGGGAGGTCCGACCGTTCTCCGACAACCAGATCGCGCTTCTGGAGACCTTCGCCGAACAAGCGGTGATCGCGATCGAAAACGTGCGCCTGTTCGAAGCCGAGAAGCAACGCACGCTGGCGCTTGGCCACGCGAACCGCAATTTGCGGGAGAGCGAGGCGAAGTATCGGTCAGCCATTGACGGAATAGCCGGTCTCGTTGCGATCATGGCCCCCAACGGTGAACTCGAAACGGTCAATCGCCAAATCATCGAGTATTTCGGCCGCTCGCAGGAGGAGCTGACGACCTGGGAAACAAGCGATGCCGTACATCCTAAAGACCTTCCCCGCATCCTTGAGCTTTTCAAGAGATCAATCGCCGCCGGTGCTCCCTTCCATTACGAACTACGCCTGCGGCGGTTCGACGGCGAATATCGGTGGTTTGAAAACCGCGGTGTCCCAATTCGCGATGAGTCCGGACTCATCGTGCGCTGGTTCATCCTGCTGGTGGACATCGAGGATCGCACACGAGCGCTGGAACAAATGCAGCAGATGCAATCGGATTTCGCCCACATGAACCGCGTGAGCATGATGGGAGAATTGGCTGCCTCACTGTCTCACGAGATCACGCAACCGATCGCCGCGGCACACATCAACGCCTGTGCCGCCCTGAATTTTTTGGGCAAACAGCCGCCAGATCTGAGTGAAGCCAGGCAGGCGTTGGGCTGTATCGTGCGCGATTCCGATCGCGCTAGAGACATCGTCGGCCGCATCCGTGAGCAGATCAAGAAAACGCCTCCGCGAAAAGAGCGATTCGATCTCAATGCGGCAATCAATGAGGTGATCGTGTTGGCGCGAAGCGCAACCATCAGGAATGGTGTCTCGGTTCAGACTCGCCTTGCGGAAGGCTTGCTTCCTGTTCATGGGGATCGTGTTCAATTGCAACAAGTCTTCCTGAACCTGATCCTGAACGCGGTTGAAGCAATGGGCTCGGTTGAGGCGGGCGCGCGAGAGCTGTCGATCAGCACCGAGCAAGACCACACCGGGGTCGTCGTGGCCGTGCGCGATTCCGGACTGGGCATCGATCCTCACCATCTCGAGCGCGTTTTCGAGGCCTTCTACACCACGAAGTCCAATGGAACGGGGATGGGACTGTCAATCTGCCGGTCCATCATTGAGGCTCATGGCGGCCGGCTATGGGCAGAAGCGAATGAACCTCGTGGCGCCGTATTTCAGTTCACTGTGCCCGGCGTGGGAAAGGAACACAGGCTGCATGCTCAAGGGCGAGAAGCCTGCTGATCTGCCGATCCTGGACTCCACAGCTTGAGTTCATCAATCAATCTCAAAGCAGCCAAGGCGCTCGGCTTGACTGTCGGGCCCCGCTATTTGCCGGCGCCAACGAGGTGATCGAACAACGAACAATTTTGCCGCGATTGGTCACGGCAGCGCCTGGCCCTTTCGGGCTCCAGGCGATGCGTGGCCAGGGTCCGAAACGCGCACCACAGCGGACATCCGCCGGCACTCTGAATTTACGAGTTCACGCCCGAACTCAGTTGCTGCAGCAGATCATCCGCCTGCCGCAGATCGGCCGACGTCTCGGCGGAGGAGAATTTCGCTCGCGCTGATGCGAGCACGTCTCGTGCCTCGGTCAGGCTACGCCGGCTCTTGTTCCTGTTCATGAGGAGGCGCGCGAGGTCGATTGCGGTGCGCAATTCCCAGCCGACGGCTTCAAGCTTCTTCGCATAGGCAAGCGAGCGCCTGAACAGGCGGATGGCGGCAGCGTCGTCGCGATGCGGTTCGGCGTGCAGCAGCGAACCGTGGATCCGGTAGATCTCCGGGGCCAGCCAGCGTTCGCCGGTCTGCTTGATCAGGGACTCGGCCGAAGTCACCAATGCAAGCGCCCTGTCCTTCTGCCCGATCCGTCCGAACTCGGTGGCGAGCAGAGCCTTGTAGAGCGGCATCTGAATACATCGATTCTCCGCCGGCAGTCTGCCGATCAGGCCGGAGAGCTTATCGAGCACGACCGGCGCGGGGCCGCGCGCCGCCAGCGCCGAGGTCGCCCATAGTGGACCGATGACCTGATACATCGGATAGCCGTAGTCGGCGGCGACCTTCATCCCGTGCTCGACGCAGGCCAGATTGGCTGCAAGGTCTCCGTCATACCAGTGATCGCCGACGCCAAGGATGTGGGCGAGCGCGATCATGAAGGGATGGCCGATCTCGTTCGCCAGCCGCCTTGCAGATTCACAGCACTCCCTGGCCCGGTTGGGACGGCCGAGCAGCCATTCGATGTGTCCGGAATAGACGAGCGCAACGACCAGAGGATCGTGCTGATAGGTTTGAACCAGCTTGCCGTGCTCACGCGGATTGTAGCGCGCTTCAATCGCGACCGCCAATTCGCGCGCTTCATTCAGACGGCCGGTGAAGAAATTGACGATCAGCGCCGCGGTGGACGCCATCAGGATGGCCTCATCGTCGCGCCACTCCTCGGCTCGCCGGAGGAAATCCTGCGAATGCTCGAGCACTTTGGTGAGTTCGCAATTGACCAGCTCGGCCACCGCAACACCCCAAAGCACGGCGGTCTTCTCGCGGATCGTGCCATGGCTGCCGGAGAGCTTCAGCGCCCGATGATAGGGCTCGTAGACGTTCGGATCGGACCAGCCCGCAATCGCGGTGTAGGCCATCGCAAGGTTGGATTGCAGCGCGATCTCGGCCTCGTAGCGGCGCGACGAAGCTGATAGCTTCGACAGCAAAGAGAGGCCCTCGCGCAGATGCGCCACCGCCTCCTTGGTGGCCGATCGGCTGAGCGCGGACTTGCCCGCCTGCAGCCAGGCATCGATGGCTTCCGGAATGTTTTCTGCCTGCGCGTAGTGATAGCCGAGGACGGCGGGATCGCTGCTCTCCCCGATGTCGGCCTGCTGACGCAGCCAGGACGCTGCGCGCGCATGCAGCTTGCGCCGATCCTCCTTCAGTAGCGAGGAATAGGCCGCCTCCTGAATCATCGCGTGCTTGAAAGCGTACAGCGTGCCTTCCAGTTCGTTGACGCGGTACACGATCCCGGCCCGCTCCAGGGCTTCAAGCGCTGATATCAGCGACTCGTCCTGGTCCGGGAGCAGGCTGAAAATGCCGCGACAATCGAACTGCCGCCCGAATACGGAGGCGATCTGGGCCACGCGCTTGGCGGTCCCCAGCCGGTCAAGACGCTCCATCAGGGAATCGTGGACGCTTGCCGGCACCAGCGGCCCCGGCAATTTGCCATGGTCGGTGGCGCTCTCGATCGCCCCGGAATCCACCACCGCTCGCGTGAACTCCTCGATGAAGAGCGGCACGCCGTCGGTCCTCTCGACAATCTGGCTGGTGATCCGCGGAAGAAACTCGATGCCGGCAACGGCGGCAACCATCCGCTCGCACTCGTCCGCTGCAAGCTTTTGCAGAGTGATGCGCTTGATGGTCGGACCCGATAGCCAGCCAGCCTCGTAGTCGTCGCGATGCGTGACCAGATACAGGACGCGCTCGCGCGCGCAGCGGGCGATCACCCGCGAGAGAAGGTCGACGCTCGTCGGATCGATCCACTGGACATCCTCGACGATGAACAGGACGGGCTTCCTTCGTGACGCCGCAACGAGAACCTCGATTATCACCTGGAAGGCACGCGCACGCTCGGAAGGAGAACGGAGATCGGCAGGCTCGTATCCTTCGCACGCCGGTATCGACAGCAGTGACCCGTAGTAGGGAAGCGCCTGCCCGACATCGAAACCGGCTCTCCCCAGCAGATGACGCAATTTCGCCAGCGATAGCCGCGGGTCGTCGGTTTCGTGGATGCCCGTTGCGCGCTTCAGCCGCTCGATTTCCGGCGCAAGTGGCGAATTGACGTGAAACGGCGAGCACTGAACGGAGAGAACATCAACCGCGGACCGGTCGAGCGAGCTTCTGAACTCGCGGATCAGGCGCGACTTGCCGATGCCGGGCTCGCCGGAGATGACGCCGACGCGCCCTGCTCCGCCAAGGCTCTGCTCCCACAGCTCGGCCAGCAGCGCGCGTTCATCGTATCGGTTGATCATCGGCGGCAGCGGCAAGGTTCGCGCGCGGTCGAACCTGCTCTCGCCCGGCGAAACGCCGTTCACGCGCCAGGCCTCGGCCGGCTCCTCGACGCCCTTCAGCCGGCGCTTGCCCAGCGGCTCGCAATCGAACATGCCGCGGATCAACTCATAGGTCCCCGAGCCGATGACCACCGCGTTCTCGCCGGCGAGACCCTGAAGGCGAGCCGCGACATGCACCGAGCTGCCGAACACTTCCCGCCGCTCGGAGGGCTCGCCCGGCACGCTGCCGACGACCACCGGACCGGTGTTGACCCCGATCCTCACCCGCAGCCGGAGGAAGCTGCCGTCCGACATCTGGAATTCCCGCTCCTTGATGGCAGCGGTGATGGCGAGCGAAGCGCGCACCGCGCGCTCGGGATCGTTTTCGTGCGCCTGCGGGACGCCGAAATAGGCGAGCAGTCCGTCGCCGATCATTCTGGCGATGTGACCGCCATAGCGGCAAATCTGCTCGTTGCAGATATCGCGATAGGTCCGGATGACCGCGAAGAACTCCTCGGGATCGATCCGCTCGCTCAGCGGCGTCGAGCCGATGAGATCGACGAACACGACGGTAAGCTGTCGGCGCTCAGCCTGCAGCCCTGCCATCTCTGCGTTTGGCAGCGCCGCAACCAGCCGAGGTCCATCAAATTGGTCCGGTTTCGCCTGCCCGCTCAAGGTCCAACCATGTTGAGCTTCCGCCGTACCTGCAGGGACGCAAGGTACACGGCAAGCCGCATCCGGTTGATGCTACCGAGAGGTCGGTGCTGCTGCAAGCAGTTCCACGGGCTGAACATCATGCGTTCGCCATCGAAAACCCGATCCGGCGTTAGGAAATTCTGCCTTGGAATCCTGATCTCTCCGATCGACACGGTCCGATCCTGGGGACGGGTCCACTGCAGGAGAGCGTTCTCGACCTCTTCCGGTTTGGCCGAATGGCGCACCCGCACCGCGAAATCGAACACGATATCATCTCCAGGTGGAGTCGGGCTGAGATCGCGAAGCATCGCCTCCTGGAGGAAGTTGTCGGGTCGCGATCGGAAAAAGAAACTCCACCACGATGGGACATCATTCCGAGCCGGCACGGGACTGACGAGGTAGCGCACGACATGCTGCTCACCCAACAGATAGGGTGACATGCTGTGATAGCTTGCAGTCAGCGGATTGTTGATCCTGACGATGGCGGTGCGAAGAAACGTGGCGAACTGGCGGGGGTTACGAACGGCAAACACGATCCATTTCAGAGCCCGCCTGCCCTTCTCGCGCCAGGTCCCGCTCGGCGCTGCAACGGCTTCCATCAACTCGGAATAATCGACCACATCCTTGCAGAAGAACACCGGGAAGCTGCTCAGCAAGAAATCGTGCTCGCCGGCCGGCGTTCTGCCGGGCTCGAGGCCACGCAGAATGGTCTCGCCTGCGACGTCGTAAAGCTTGATCGACATGCCGCGACCGTCAGGCTTGCGGTCGCTCTGTGGCTGGCCCTGTCCGTTGGAGAGCCGGACGATGGTCCGATAGCGGGCCCCCGGCCGAAACAGCGGTGTCGAGAACTCTGCCGGAAGATCGTCGCGGACGATGAACTCCGCATCGACGCATCCATGGGCCTTGGCGTGCTGGTCGCGCATCGCACAGGCAGAACGGTCCGAGGCCTTCATCTCACAGTAGTTCTTGACGACCAGGTTTGCGGCAATACGCGCCATGTTGGCGATCAGTGTCGCCTCGCCTGGCACGGCGCGCTCGAATTTCGTGAGCGGCATCGGCCGGTCCTGCAGCTCCAGCGCGTTCGCGAGCTCCTCATATCTTGCCGGCATCGCCTCTGAACTCCGCGCCGGCGCGGAAGCGGATTGCGCGGAGCCGCGGGCCATTTGCCAGAATCGCTGGAAGTCCCGGAACACGCGGAACGACAGAACGATCAGATCTTCCCGCTGCGCCTGCGCGAAAGAAACCGCGCCGCTTCGACGGCCGCGCAGCCATTGTTGGATCGTGTCCCGATTCATGCGACGTCAACTCCGCCGGACGCCAATAGGCCGAGCGCGGCCAGACTCGGAACGAAGAAATAGTCGCCGCCCCTGGTCGTGACGAAACGCGGGATGTCGAAGCAGATGAACGGTCGTCGTCCCGTGGCTTCGTCACCCGGGATCATCATTTGCGCGCTTTGACGACCGCCGATGGTTGGGCGATTGCCGGCGATCGGGTCGGTGTCGTTGCCCTGCTCGAAATCGTCGCCGAAATTCATCCATTTCTGCTGCACGAACTCGAACTGGTCGAAGCCGGAATTGAGCGCAATGAAAATGATGCCGCGCTTTTCCTGGCTCTCCGGATTGTGCTCCGCGCCCTTTGGCAGGTATTTGCCATAGGCGATTCCGCGCCGGATCAAGCGGTGTCGGCTCATCGTCTTGCCGTCGAAGCCGAACGCATCGCGCGGGTTGGCGCGCCGTACATGTGCACCAAGCGGACAGCGTGCGCCTGCGGGATCGCCGGCGTAGCCGAATGTATTGCGAGTGTCCTTACGCGGGGCGTCGGGGTGTTCGATCAGCGAGGATCCATCCTGCCATCGCCCCATCATCTTGGCGGCAAGAAACTTTTGCGGGCTGACGCCATCCGGCAGAGGACCGGGAATGGTTCGGGCAAATGCGTCCGCCTGATCATCAAGGTAGCGACGGAAACGAACGACGTCCTGCTCCAGCTTGCGGTACACGAGATAGGTGCCGTCGTGCGCGAGAAGATGCGGCAGCGGCATGGGAGCCATCTCGCCGCCCTCACCCGGGTGGCCGAGAAGAAACTCGCCAAGCGGAATCTTGCGAAATCGCCCTTTGTCATCCGGATTGCCAACGTCCTGACGATCCCTGCCACCGTCGTCAGGCACTCCCTCGATCGCGGGATTGCTCAAGCCGTCGAGGAAACCGAAGTGCTCCTTGCGAGTCTGTTCGCCGTTGATGTGCAGCAGCCCCGCCGGCTGACTGTCCTTCAATTCCTGCACGCCATTCGGCAGCAGATCCCTGAGCTGTTGACAGTGCGCCGCGAGCGCCGGCTCTGTCCGGCCGTAGATCGAGATCAGCATATGAACGCGATGCGTCTTCCAGGGATCGTCCCAGTGCTCCGGCGAACTTTCATCGACGTCACCGAGTTCGTTCGCACGAGGTTTCATGCCCTCCTGAAACTCGCAAGGAAACGTGGCAAGACTTTCCGTAGGCAGGCCAAGGGCGCGGAGGCCTTCAAAGGTGAAGGCGATGTTGAGAGTGGCGTCCGGCTTTGCGCGCCACAGTGCCGGCGTGACGGCGTTGGTCTCGAGCAGCCGCTGGATGAACGCCCTGGCATCATCAGCGTTTTGTATCTCGAAGAACAAGAACTGCGCGTGCGGAAACGAGGCGTAACCGCGAAGAATATTGCCTTGAATATTGGTAAGGTTGAGCATCGCCAGACCCCTGCTCTGATCGTTGCGTACTCACAAATCTCCCGGGGACGGCCTCTCGTTTTGGAGACCCTCCCACATTTGCCTGAACTCTCGTTGGAGCACTTCGGGAGGCCGTGGATTGGTTTGAACAAGCTTGACGAACTCGCCGAGGCGGCGTCGGCACAGCAGCGCCATGAGAATCTCGCCTACGCTCGCCTCAGGCTGGTCCGCCAGAAACAGCGTGGTCTTGAGTTGACACCGCTCGAAATATCCGGAGAGCAGATCGCGCCGATGGATACCCGGGAAGCCAAGACAGCGTCCCCAAATGGTCGCGACTTCGTTCGGGATATTGCTGGCCAGGGCCTGGACCAAAGGATCGACGCTCCCGCCATCGAATTCGCACATGAACACCAGATAATCCGACTTGAGCGCATCGAACTTCGCCGGCGTGCCTTGATAGGCGAGGCGGTCGACAATGAACATTCGCGCCATGTGGATGATCGGCACATGGCTCAAAGGCGAGCCGCGCGGATAGGTTCGCGGGTCATCCAGCGTGCGCAGAAACCCACGCAGATCGTCGGATTGATTGGTTGCAATTGGAAACAGGCCTGTGAAGCCGTACTTCTCACCGTTTTGATTAGCCACGTCGCGAACTCCGTTCGACCGGCCTGCTACACTGGTCCAAATGTACCGAGCTTGTTCTGCACGCTGATCAGCAAGCGATCGAACTCGACCGCAAACCGTTCGGGAGACAGTCCGCTCGAATTTTGAAAAAGCTTCTCGACTTCGTTGCGCAATTCGAGTGCCGAGCGCACATCGCGCACGGACGCACCCGGATACGCGCTATAGGAATGGTCCGACTCGATCTGGTTGCGCTGGATATAGGCCTTGAGCGGCCCGACCGGACGGGCGAACGGATATCCAACGCTCCAGAACCAGACAAGGTCGAGCGGTTTGTAGAGCACGTCGGCAAAGGCTTCGATGTAAGGTCCCCAGGGACCGTTGAACGTGCTCAGAAAGAACAAATAATCGTAGTGCAAATTTTCCGCGGGCTGGCTGTCGCTCACCCGCGGGAAGCTGTCGCGCTTGACGACAACCCAGTGAACAAAGGGCAGAAACGCCAGCTCCTTCGCCGTGACTTGGGTCGATTTGAAGCGATCGAAGATAGACAGCAGCACTCCGACGACAAGGGTGCCGAAGCGCGTCATCGGCGTTATCACGTTGAAAGTAACGGCTTTGCCTAATCCATACTGATTACGTGCGCGATCGGCCATGCAACGTCTCGCCATGAATCATGGTGAACTCGGCGAGACACGCACGCTCGGCCCACCTGTATAATAATACCTTGGAGGATAGTACAACGTCAGGTAATAACGTTACTACTATTATCGAAAGTCGCTGCTCCGTCCAGTGCAATGAATGTTGTCGTGCACAACTGACTCTCGCACATCCGTCATGGATTGCTAATGCCGGCCAGCATCACAGCTCTGTCATACAGCGTGACGATCCATGTGATCGCGCAGTTCAGCGACAGCGTGCCAACGGCTTCGATCACGTGAGCAATCCCGCCAGCGATTGCGCGATGCCGCTCCGGTGAGCAACCTTTCCGGCGCTGGCGTGACCAACCATAGACGTGGTCGGCGCAATCATCAGGAAACAAGCTGTGGCAACCAATGAAATCGACGCCATTCGCGCGCTGCTTTCGTCAAAACCGCGGCCGATCGGATGGACCGAGCGGCGCGAACGCCTCGATGAAGTGGGTTCGGTCTGGCCGGTGGCCGATGACGTGAAGCTCGAAACAGTCGATTGCGACGGCGTGGCAGGCGAATGGTCGCTGGCGCCGGGCAGCGAGCCATCACGCGTGCTGCTCTATTTCCATGGCGGCGGCTACTGCTCCGGATCGATTCTGAGCCACCGCAGATTGGTCAGCGAAGCCGGGCGCGCCGCGCGCGTTCGAACGCTCGCAATCGGTTACCGCCGCGCGCCCGAGCACCCTTATCCCGCCGCGCAAGAGGATGCGATGAAGGCTTGGCACTTCCTGCACAGGCAGGGCATTCCGGCGCACTGCATCGCCGTCGGCGGCGACAGTGCCGGCGGCAATCTTACGCTCGAGCTAATCGGCCGGTTGCTGAGAGACGGCGAGGACTTGCCCGGCTGTGCCTGGCTGCTCTCGCCATGGACCGATCTCACGATGTCTGGCACAACCCTTGGCACCAAGGACGCAGTCGATCCGATCATCCACAAGACCTATCTGGAAGAGCTTGCGGACGCCTATGTGCCTGACACCATCGATCGCAGTTCACCGCTCATCTCGCCCTTGTTTGGCGATTTCACCGGCTATCCCCCGATGCTGATCCAGGTCGGATCGGCGGAGACGTTGCTCGCGGATGCCACGCGGCTCGCCGAGGCGGCCGGCGCTGCCGATGGCGAGGTGACGCTGGAGATCTGGCCCCACATGATCCACGCGTGGCCGCTATGGAATGCGAAGCTTGGTGCCGGTCGCCACGCACTTTCGAAGGCGGGGCAATTCATCCGTGCCCGTTTGGCATAGTGCGCCTGGTAGCCGCTTGAGCAAAAAACCTCGATTTCGCAGGTTTTTAGAGCCAATGCGTACCAACACGGGACAAATCACGGGGTTTTAGGCCCGCTGAGGTTGTGGTATTCGGAACCTTTAGAATTAGTCCGGTTTGGTGTCGAATGATGGACCTCACCCCCGGGAATTCCACCAGCGCCCTGCGCATTGGTGTGCAGCCGATTGCGGTCACCGCCGTCGGGCTGTTTCTCGTCCTGTTCGGGATCGGCGCGATCGCGCTGTACCGGGTCTATACCGGCGCGTCGCCGGAGTCCGATCGGGTCGTCGCCAGCCGGCAATTGCAGGCCCGCACCGCGCAGGTGTCCGAACAGCTGGTCGAGAAAACCAAGGGGTTGGAGGCGACCCAGCAGGAATCCATCGACCAGCTCCAGATGGTGCAGGACCACTTGCAGACCATGCGCCGCATGCTCGCCGCCCAGCAGGCCGACACCAAGAAGCTGTCCGAGCAGGTCACGGCACTGACCGAGGCGGTCGAGGGCTTAAGGCAATCCTTCGCCAGCGCCCAGGCCAATGAGCCGGCGGCCGAACCCGTCCGCAAACGATCGCGGTCGCACGCGGTTCGCAGCGGGCGCAAGCGCCGCGGCTGAGTCGGTCGAAATCACCGCAAAACCCCTCACCGGCAGGGCATATCCACCGTCGCTGCCGAATCTCGATACGGTTTTTTTCGCCGACTTTGTGAACTAGTTCACATTCGGGAACCTAATTCCGGGGCAAGGTACACGCCACCGGATGGCGTGAGCCGATTTCAATATCCGGGGCTGGCAAGGTCGTTGGCGGTATACTGCGTCAACGGCCTTGTTCTTTTAAAGGGCCCTGCTTCCGCCGCGGGCGCCCTTTCTTGCCGACTGCTTTGGCCGCCTCTCACGCTGGTGACTTGCCATCGGCAGGCTTTGCTTGCTGAATGCCGGCGCTTTTGAACCCGGTCCCGCCCACCCCTCGATCGGGTCGATGGTTTGCAAACCATTTTGAATGAGGCCCCGCATGCGCGCTGAATCCCTGCCCACCTCGGATGTCATCGGACTGACAAAAACCGCCCCCTTCTCGCGCCGCGGCTTCATGACAGCTTCGGCCGCCGTCGCGGCGGGCTACACGCTCGCCGCAGGTCCGGTCCGGGCCGACGTGATCAAGACCGATACTACCGGCCTCACTGCGGGTGAGGCCAAGATCAGGGTCGCCGGCGGCGAGATGCCTGCGTATTTCGCGCGGCCGGCCGGTGTCAGCAATCCGCCGATCATCCTGGTGGCGATGGAGATTTTCGGCCTGCACGAATACATCAAGGACGTGACGCGCCGGCTCGCCAAGCTCGGCGCGTTTGCAGTGGCGCCTGACTACTATTTCCGCAAGGGCGATCTCACCAAGATCACCGACATTCAGCAGATCCTGCCGATCGTGAACGCGAAGCCGGATGCCGAGCTCCTGTCCGATCTCGACGCCACCGTGGCGTGGGCGAAGTCACAGGGTGGCGACACCTCGCGTCTCGGCATCGTCGGCTTCTGCCGCGGCGGACGCACGGTCTGGGAATATGCCGCCCACAACGCCGCGCTGAAGGCGGGCGCCTCCTTCTATGGTCCGCCGGTCGATCCGCAGAATCCGGCCTGGCCGAAGAGCCCGATGCAGCTTGCGCCCGAGATGAACGCGCCGGTGATCGGCTTCTATGGCGAAGCCGACACCGGCATCCCGGTCTCGCAGGTGGAAGCCTTCAAGGCGGCGCTCGCCGAAAACAAGAAGACCGCGGAGTTCAAGATCTACCCGGGCGCCCCACACGGCTTCCATGCCGATTATCGTACTAGCTATCGCAAGGAAGCCGCCGAAGACGCGTGGGCGCAGATGCAGGCCTGGTTCAAGAAATACGGCGTGCTGAGCTGAGGCGCAGGCTGTCGTCTGCGAAGCGATGCGCGAGCAGGCGCAGCGCGTTGGCGGTGACGAGCACGGTGGCGCCGGTGTCGGCGAGGATGGCCATCCACAAGGTGGTCACGCCGAACAGCGTGGTGGCAAGGAACACCACCTTGAGGCCGAGCGCGATCGTGATGTTCTGCCAGATGTTGCCGAGCGTCGCTTGCGAGAGCGCGATCAGTTCGGCAACGCCGACAACACGGTTCTTGAGCAACGCCGCGTCCGCGGTCTCCAGCGCCACGTCCGTTCCGCCGCCCATGGCGATGCCGATGGACGCCGCAGCGAGTGCCGGCGCATCGTTGATGCCGTCGCCGACCATCGCAACCGGACCGGCTTGCTTGAGCCGCCCGATCTGCGCGAGCTTGGCGTCGGGCAGAAGCCCGGCACGCGCCTCAAGCCCGAGGTAACCGGCGATCGCGTCGGCGGTGCGGGCATTGTCGCCGGTCAGCATGATTGCGCGGAGACCACGGTCCGTCAGCCGTTTGACGCCTTCGAGCGCGTCCTCCCGCGGCTCGTCGCGCAATGCGATCAATCCCTCGACCGCCTTGCCGGACAGCAGGACCACCACCGTCTTGCCCTCGCCTTCGAGGGCGCCGATCTTTTCGACGACGCCGGGATCGACGCTCGCCTGCTCGCTCGCGAAGCGGGGCGAACCGACCGAGGCGAAGCCGCTTCTCAGACGTGCCGTCACCGCTTTGCCAGGCGTCGCGACGCCGCCGCCGAAGGTCGCGGGAAGCTCGAGCCCGCGCCTCTCGGCTTCCTCGATGATGGCGCGCCCGAGCGGATGGCTGGTGCTGCGTTCGACCGCCGCCGCCTTGGCCAGGACCGTGTCCTCGTTCTCACCGATCGAGACGACATCCGTCACCTGCGGACGACCGCGCGTGAGCGTGCCCGTCTTGTCGAAGGCGATCGTCCTGACCTTACCCAGCGTCTCGAGCGCCGCTCCGCCCTTGATCAACAATCCCTGCCGGGCGCCGGAGGCGAGGCCGGACGCGATCGCGGCCGGGGTGGAGATCACCAATGCGCAGGGACAGGCGATCAGCAGCGTGGCGAGGCCCCGATAGATCCAGGTCATCCAGTCACCGCCGAAGACGAGCGGCGGGATCAGGACGACAAGCAGCGCGACGAGCATGGCGGCGGGCGTGTACCACCGGCTGAAACGGTCGATCATGCGTGCCGTCGGCGCCTTCGACTCCTGCGCTTCTTCCACCATGTGGATGATGCGGGCGATGGTGTTGTCGGCGGCGACATGCGAGATCTCGACACGCAGCTCGCCGTTGGCATTGATGCTGCCAGCATACACCTTCGCGCCGATTTCCTTGAGAACGGGAACGGACTCGCCGGTCACCGGTGACTCGTCGACCTCCGAGGCGCCGTCAATCACGGTGCCGTCCGAGGGCACGCGGTCGCCGGGGCGAACCACCACGACATCGCCGACCGCGAGATCATCGACAGAAACCTCCTCGATATCGAGAGATGCCCCGCGCTGACGTCTGGCATTGCGCGGCACAAGGTCGATCAATGCCTCGATCCCGGCCCGTGCGCGACGGGCGGCGACCGTCTCGAGCAGTTCGCCCACCGCGAACAGGAAGACGACAACAGCCGCCTCCTCGGCTTCGCCGATGGCAACCGCGCCGAGTGCCGCTGTTGTCATGAGGGTCTCGATGGTAAAGGGCGAGCCGGACAAGGCGCCGGCAAGCGCGCGCCGCGCAAAAGGCAGGACACTGACAACCGCCGCCGCCGAATAGAGCCAACGCTCCAGCCCCGGGAACAGGCTGGCAAGCACGAACGCCACTGCAAACAGGACGCCTGTGCCGAGGACAAGCCTGCCCTTGGCTCCCTGCCACAGAGGGTGCCGTTCCTGCTTCCGCGGCGCCTTCCCTCCCAACGCTGACGGCATGCCGGCCGGCTTGTAGCCCAACGCCCTCACCTTCTCCTCGATGAGGCGCGGCCCAGTGCGGTCCTGGTCAAGCCGGAAGGCGAGCGTTCCGGTCGTAAAGCTGATCTCTATGTCGGTGACTCCAGGCAGCCGACGCATCGCGTTCTCGATCTTGAGCGCGCAAGCCGCGCAATCCATGCCCTCGATATGCAGCCTGTAGGAATTGGCGGTCGCCACAACGTCACCTCGACGAGTTCGATGTAGCCACCTATATGGACCCTGTAGCAACTACAGGGTCAAGGCATGAGCGGCGGCAGTTTGACGATAGGCGAGCTCGCACGACTGACCGGGACCAAGGTCGAGACCGTCAGGTACTATGAGCGGATTGGGCTCCTTGAGGCGCCAATGCGGACGGTCGGCAACTACCGCGCCTACGCGCCCGAACACCTGAACCGTCTGAGTTTCATCCGCCGCTCGCGGGACCTTGGCTTCTCGCTCGATCAGGTTCGGGCGCTTCTCGACCTGTCCGACGATCGAGATCGCTCCTGCGGGGCCGTCGATGCAATCGCGAGGGAACATCTGTCGGAGGTCGACCGCAAGATCAGGGATTTGCAGGCGCTCCGGCGCGAGCTCAGCAGCATGATCGATCAATGCCAATGCGGCACCGTCGCCGACTGCCGGATCATTGAGGCGCTTTCGCCCTGAGTATTAGAGCGTTTTTGAGCGAAGTGGACACGGGTTCGCGCGAAGAAAACGCGTCAAAACAAGAATCAAGAGCTTCGGTTCTGATTCAATCA
Source organism: Bradyrhizobium sp. Arg237L (assembly GCF_029990105.1). NCBI lineage: Bacteria > Pseudomonadati > Pseudomonadota > Alphaproteobacteria > Hyphomicrobiales > Nitrobacteraceae > Bradyrhizobium > Bradyrhizobium sp. Arg237L. Next base: position 88,491 of record NZ_JAQMIL010000007.1, read on the forward strand.
GAACCCAAGCTCTAACCGAGACGATCGCGATTGCGATGCGGCTTGGCCAATTGCCGTTCGACTTCCCAGAACATCAGCACAAAGGCGGCGCCCAGGCTGATGACGATGCCCAGGAAGACGAAGGTGAAGGCGGCGGTGGAGAGTGTGCTCAGCATTTCGAAATCGCTGCAATCGACGTACCAGCCCCTATGCAGAAACGATGCAACCTCGACGCTGAAAACACCGAGGCTCCATCCATCTTCCCGATAATTTTCGCTGCAGCGCGCCAGGTTCGCAGCAGTATCGGTTGAGATCAGTCGCAGACATCAACCGACCTGATGCGCCAGCCATATGACGTCAAGACGCGCTGCTGGGCAACGTAGCAGCCGCCGTAGCCGGAATTGTCGTAATAGCCGTAGTAGGGATCGCCATAGTCGTAATCGCCATAGGGCCAGTCGCCGTAGAGCCCGTAGCCGAGGCCAACACCGACCGCCGCGGCGGCGAACGGAAATCCACGACGAAAACGCCCGAAGCCGGGACGGTAGAAGCCGCCACGAAATGCGGCCGAACGGAAGCCGCCGGCGCCGATCGCGGCCGAGCGGAAGCCGCCTCCGCTGAACGCCGCTCCGCGGAAGCCACCGCCACTAAAACCGCCGCCGCGGAAACCACCGAAGCCGCCTCCACGAAAGCCTCCGCCGCCAAAGCTGCCCCCACGAAAACCGCCGCCGCCAAAGCCGCCTCCATGAAAACCGCCGCCACCAAACCCGCCGCGGGCGGACGCCGTATCTATCGTCAAAATTCCAAGCGAGGCTACCGCCAGCAAGGCAACCATCGTTTTACGCAACATCACTGCTCCTCCATCACGGCCTGCCAATACCGGCGCGGCCTGCGCCAGCCACCGCAAGCTCTGCCCGCAGTCTAGAGCGAGTTCCGGCCATTCGCCTTGACGATGCGCTCACTTCTACGCGACCGGGAAGTCGGGCAGAATCGGGCAAGAAGCTTCGCTCTGCCGGCCGACCGCAGAACCGGTCTTGGCGCAGGGCGAAGCAGGCCGCTCCCTTCCGGAACCAAAAGCTCCGGGAGCCATTTGGCCTTACGCGGTGCAAGGTGCGAGGATGCGCAAACTGATCGCTTTCGACGAGGATACGTTCGACAAACTCAAGCAACTCGGGCGCGACAGGATGGCGACGTTTCAGGAACTGGCCGATGAAGCGTTCGCAGACCTGCTCAAGAAGCATGGCATTCCGATCGATCTGCGCGACGCGTTACGCAAGAGCGCCGCGCAGTCGAAGACAGATACCGCCAAGTCGCCAAGTAATTCGCCAAGGCCCAAGGCAAGGAAAGGACGTCACGCATGACGACAGACCCGGATCCGTTTGAGCAGGGGCAGCAAGCGGCGCGCGAAAACATTCCAGCCGAAGCCAATCCCTATCCCGACGGGAGCGAACAACATGCGCTGTGGGCCGCGGGCCACGAGCAGGTGGCCTCCGCAACGGAGGCAGATGAATCCGAAGATACGTGACGGCCGCTCGAGCCCCTCAACCGATCTTGCGGAGGCCCTTTTTGAAGCGCGGCCCGTTGAGCTGATAGAACTTCGCCGCGCTTCCCATCTTCGCGACCTGCGCAGGATCCAGTGTCCGGATCACGCGCGCCGGCGAGCCGATGATCAGCGAGTGTGGCGGAAATTCCTTGCCCTCGGTGATGACAGAGCCCGCGCCGACGATGCTCTCGCGGCCGATGCGTGCGCCGTTCATCACGGTCGAGCCCATGCCGACCAAGGCGCCGTCTTCCAGCGTGCAGCCGTGCAGGATCACATTGTGGCCGACGGTGACGTTCTTGCCGATCACGAGCGGAAAGCCGAGGTCGGTGTGGCAGGTGGAATTGTCCTGGACATTGGAGCCTTCGCCGACCTCGATCCACTCATTGTCGCCGCGCAGCACCGCGCCGAACCACACGCTGGCCCCGCTCAACAGGCGCACCTTGCCGATCACGGTTGCAGTTTCCGCGATGAAATAGTTGCCGTCGGCCGGCAGATCGGGCCCCTGCCCGTCCAGTTCATAGATCGCCATGGATGTCTCCTCTTTCGAGGCGACATTGGCACAGCGGTCGAAGGCTTTTCAAGCGAGTGGCCAGAGCGTTTTCGAGCGAAGTGGACACCGGTTCGCGTGAAGAAAACGCGTCAAAACAAGAATCTTATGCTCAAGGGAACAGCGGTGAAAGCAGCGCGGTCAGACGAGGACGCCGGCAGCGCGCAGCGTCATCAGGAAGAAGGTACCGGACATCAGGCTCCAGAAGCCGGCGATGATGGTCGCCATCATCACGAATTCGAAGCGGCGACTTTCGATCCGGGCGCCGCGCAGCGTGTTGCGCATGATGATGAAGGGCGCGGCGAACACCAGGAACGGGACCGCCGCGAACGTCCTCGGCGCCGCGCCTTCCTGCAACAGGCCGAAGCCGGCCGGCCGCTGCGCCATCGCCTGATAGCCGCTGGCGAGCGCACCGGCGAGCGCGAAGCCGAGGCAAAGGGCGAAGAACGAGTTCAGCGCATCGGGCGACATGGCAAACTTCCGCTACTCAACAGACCGCGCGCTTCCTTTGGCAAAATTGCCGCTCCGCCGCTACATCATCCTTAAGAAAGGGTTAACATGCGCCCGACGCCGCCGCGTTTGCGCATGGCTCATCGCTTGCCGGATTCTCTGAAATCATACGGAAATTGGCCGCCACGTGGCATATTCGCGGGATGATTCGGCATTACGCGAACCAATCCATTCTCGCTCGATGACATTGCTCTCGACGGCCCAGCATCTTGCGCGCGACACGCGCAGGAATCCGCGCGCGCACATCCTGCCGATCCTGATCGCAGCCGCCCTCGCCGGCAGCGCGATCGCGCTGGTCACCTACCTGTTGTGGCCGACCTGGACCACCGTACCCTTGAGCGATCCGTCGAGGCTGCCGGTCAGCGTCGGCGGCACGCTATTCAACGTGCCGCCGGCGGCGGTGCGCATGAAGATCCAGCGCCATTCGGGCGCGCAGGAGCGCGTTGACCTCAGCTTTGCCTATCCCTCGCTCGAACCGCCGGCGCCGAAGCATGTCACCGCCGAGACGGTGGAGGACAAGGTGCAGCCGATCGACAGGATCTTCCTCTCGATCGCGGCGCATCATGATCAGCTTGCCCCCGACACCCGCGTGCGCACGATCTATCCGCGCTATCTCGATCAGGCGGCAAGCACCGACGACGGCCTGACGGTGCGCGCGTTCCGCGACGGCTCGCCCTATGGCGGTGAGGATTTGTTCACGGCGACGTCGCCCACCCTCAGCGCCCGCTGCACGCGCGACGCGCCGACGCCCGGCATGTGCCTGAGCGAACGCCGCATCGACGGCGCCGACTTCACCTATCGCTTTCCGCGAAGCTGGCTCTCACAATGGCGCGACGTTGCCGGCGCCATGGACCGCCTGACGACGCAATTGCGCGGCCCGAAGGGGTAATTCCAACGTCATTGCGAGCGAAGCGAAGCAATCCATAGTGCCACTCGCTGAGGCGTGGATTGCTTCGCTTCGCTCGCAATGACGGTCTTAACCGACGAGCCTACTCAGCCAGCTATTTCGTAGGGTGGGCAAAGCGCAGCGTGCCCACCTTGTCTTGCACCGCCGTGGATGGTGGGCACGCTTCGCTTTGCCTACCCTACAGATCAGCGCAAGCTACTCGGCCAGATCCTCTTCGAGGATCGCCATCTGGAATTGGAACGAGCGATCGTCGTCCTCATCGTCGACGAAGAGGACACCGACGAACTCCTCGCCGATATAGACCTCGGCAGAGTCGTCTTTCTTGGGCCGCGGCACGACGCGGATCTTGGGATTACCGAAGACGCGTTTGAGATATGCGTCAAGTTTCCTGACTTCCTGAACGTCCACGGGCGGTCTCCAATCGGATCGATGATTTTGGGACGGAGTTTTAGGACGGGACGGCGGCAATCGCCAGAGCCTTTTCGGCCCTGGCACAATCTAATATTTGCAATCGAAACGATCGCGAAACACCAGTGAAATCAAAGCCCGATCGCGTTGAGCATCTGGTCCATGGTGCGCGACGGCTCGGCGCAGCCGGCTTCGCCCACGATCTTCGCCGGCACGCCCGCGACCGTGACGTTGTGCGGTACCGGCTTGACGACGACCGAGCCCGCGGCGATGCGCGCGCAATGACCGACCTCGATATTGCCGAGGATCTTGGCGCCGGCGCCGATCATCACGCCATGGCGAATCTTCGGATGGCGATCCTCGTTCTCCTTGCCGGTGCCGCCGAGGGTGACGCCATGCAGGATCGAGACGTCATCATCAATGACAGCGGTCTCGCCGCAGACAAAACCGGTAGCGTGGTCGAGGAAGACGCCGCGGCCGATCTTGGCGGCCGGATTGATGTCGGTCTGGAAGACTTCCGACGAGCGGCTCTGCAGGTAAGCGGCGAAATCCTTGCGGCCCTTCAAATGGAGCCAATGCGCGAGCCGATGCGTCTGCAGCGCATGGAAGCCTTTGAAGTAGAGCAAGGGATCGATGAAGCGCGAGGTCGCGGGATCGCGGTCGTAGACGGCGACTAGATCGGCGCGGAAGGCGTTGCCGATGTCGGGCTCATCGCGCAACGCCTCGTCATAGGTCTGGCGGATCAGATCACCCGACAGCGCCGAATGGTCGAGCCGCTCGGCCAGCCGATGCACGATCGAGTCTTCCAGGCGCTCGTGATGCAGCACCGCGGAATAGATGAAGGTGGCAAGCTCCGGCTCGCGGCGAAGGATCTCCTCGGCCTCGCTCCTGATCCGATCCCAGATCGGATCGAGCGCGGCGACCTTGCCGCCTTGCGGATTGACCTGATGCACTGCCATGGCTGGCCTCGCGTGATCTTTGCAGAGCATGATCTGTTCGGAAAACCGGTCCCCACTTTTCCGGATCATGCCCCAGTTTCGGTGTGCGCTATAGCACGGTTGAACGGCGCTTGTCCCGGTGAGGTTCGGCGAGGGACAAGCCTCGCTTAACAGCTATGCGGAGACGTCACATCCAATTGGTCGGCATTTGCCGGAAATCAAGCAGGCTTAAGTCCGATTTCCGTAGAAGAACATTCTCCTGGCGTAGAAGATCATTCTCTTTGCGACAGGAAGTCGATCACGCCGGTCTTGTAGACCTTGTCGCCCACCGCCCGCATGTGATCGCGGTTCGGGATCGCAAGCACTTGCGACTGCGGGATGACGCGGCGGAGCGCTTCCGCAGAGCCCGCGATCTCGTCATTGCTGCCGACCGCGATCAGGACGGGCACGTCGATGTCGGCGGCCTCCTGCCGTGTCATCAGCCGCCTCGAGCCGCGCAGGCAGGCGGCGAGCGCACGACGGTCGGAGCGGGTCTGATCGGCAAAGGCACGGAAGGTGCGGCCGACCGGATCGGTGACATCCTCGAGCGACGGCACCTCCAGCGCGACAGCGACATTCTCCCCGGGGCCGCCGCCTTCGATCAGGCCGATGCCGATACCGCCGAGAATCGCCGAGCGCAGCCGCTGCGGCTCGTTGTGTGCCAGCACCGCCGTCATCCGCGAGCCCAGCGAATAGCCCATGATGTCCGCGCGCGGGATGCCAAGATGATCCATCAGAGCGATCACGTCACTTGCCATGACGGCGATGTCGTACTCTGCGGGATCGTAGAGTTTGGCGGACTCGCCGTGGCCGCGATTGTCCAGCGCGATCACGCGGCGGCCGTCCTTGCGCAGTTCCGAGACCCAGCCGGGATAGACCCAGTTCACGTTCTTGCTCGAGGCAAAGCCGTGCACGAGGAAAATCGGATCGCCCTCGCCTTCGTCGAGATAGGCGATCTCAACAGCGCCGTGATGAAAACTCGGCATCGCGCCTTCCGTTGTTTGAGGGATTTTCCTGGATTGGCGACCGGCGAACGATCGCAGAGATTAGCCGCAGGCGGTAGGGCCCGCCACCGCAACCTCGGATGGCGCTCCCGCCATCGCGAGTTGTTTCCGCAGGCGCCGCGCCTTGCTCCGCCGCAGCCATGCCAGCGTCAGGCGCTCGGTGGTCGCCTTGATTGAGGACAGGAAGCCGAACAGCGTCAGCAGCGCGCCGAACAACCACATCGTGAGGTTGAACGTGCCGGCAGCGAGCAGCAGCGCGCCGCGGCCGAACAATTTAAGGATCGCGCGGGTCTGGCTGCCCTTCGCTTCCGCCAGCCGCGCGGCACGCGCGACGTCCTTCGGCCCCTCCGCTATCTTGAGCGTCTCCAGCGCGCCGCGGGTGCCGGCCTTCTCGCCAATGCGCCCGACATCCTTGGCAAGGCGGACCAGCGCCCCGGCCTTTTCCACGCGGAACGCGGCCTTGATCGCGGTCATCGTCTGGCCCGGACGGAGCGCGGAAGCCGAGGCGACAGCCTCCTGCAGCATCGGCGCATCCACGACTTGGCGCGCCGAGCGGCCGGCCCAGGCCGTTAGCCCCTCGCTGATCCGGCCGACCTTGCGCGCATCCTTGACCAGCGACAGCCCGGCGCGCACCGGCGCGACACCGCCGACGGAGACATAGGTCGCAGCCGTCACCGCAAGACCGGCGGCGGCGAGGCCAAGAATGAGGTGATCGGTCTCCTCGCCCATCGCCAAGTGCTTGCCTTCGCGCACGACATCCCTGACATCTCCGAACACGAAGAGATCACCCGCGACCGTGCCGGACAGACTGGCAAGATCGTCCGCGGTGCCGGTGACGAGGCCGGAGGCAAAGCGCTTGGCGACATGCGAGGTCGAGCTCGCTTCCGCAACGGCATCGTTCACGCGCGTGGTCAGGCCATCGCTGATTGCGACATTCTTCTCACGCGCGAGTTCGAGAAAGCTGTTGGCGAGATCGGCGTCATCAGCGGCCAGCGCCTGTTCGATATTCCGCTCGATCAGGAGCTGGTCGTTCCGTAAAGCAGAACTGATCTGCAGGTCGGCCAATTGCGCCGGCTCGTCCTGTGCGGCGAACATGGCATACGCGTCGCTGGCATACGGCCACAGCGCGGCGCCGGCGGCGATGCTCACCAGCATCCCAGCCATCCCTATACTGACCCGCGCTCGCTTCATTCGATAAAACCCAGGGTTTTGCTCAACTTCGAAATAGTGTGCCGTTTTTAAGACACAACAGCCCCGACGAAAGAAGGGCTTTTCTCCGACGACAAGATTGTGTCGAATTTGCATGAGCAAATGGATGGTCGGGGCTCTAGGAATCAACTCCACCCGCCAGTATGGTGCCGGGCATTTCGCAGTGCCGCATCGCGTTGATTGCGTCCGTCCGTTATTGCCATCCCAAGGTGAAGATATGTCCGACCACGTCGTCCCGCACTTCCATAACGATGCCGGAGTCTCGGTGATCGAGATCGGCTCGCAGGAATTCATGTGCGTGGGCGCGAACCCGCCGTTCGACCATCCGCATGTGTTCCTCGATCTCGGCAATGACAACGAGATCATCTGCCCCTACTGCTCGACGCTCTATCGTTTCGCGCCCGACCTCGCCGCCGGCGAAGCGCGTCCGCCCGAATGCGTGCTGAAGGATAAAGTCGCCTGACTATTCGTGGCTGATTGATCCGTGGCGATCACGCGCACCGTCGTCGTTGCGGGTGCCGGGATCGGAGGACTGACGGCTTCGCTGGCGCTCGCGGCGAAAGGCTTTCGTGTCGTCATCCTGGAAAAGGCGCCGCGGCTGGAGGAAGTCGGCGCGGGGCTGCAGCTTTCGCCCAATGCGAGCAGCATCCTGGTCGGTCTCGGCCTCGAACCGCGGCTGGCTCCGCGCGCGGTGACGCCGGACGCGATCAGCGTCGTCAGCGCGCGCGCCGGCGGCGAGATCGCCCGCCTGCCGCTCGGCGAGGCCGCGAGCACGCGCGCCGGCTCACCCTATTGGGTGATACATCGCGCCGATTTGCAGGGAGCGCTGCAGGCAGAGGTTGAGGACCATCCCGACATCGAACTCCGCCTGGGCTGGCAGTTCGAGGATGTCGCCGACCATGCCTGGGGACTGACGGTGGCCGCGCGCTGCGGCGACGCGCGGCAGCATGAGCTGGCGGCGGCGCTGATCGGCGCCGACGGCATCTGGTCGTCCGTGCGCAGCCGCCTGTTCCCGGAACTGCATCCACGGTTTTCCGGCCTGATCGCCTGGCGCGGCACGCTCGATGCGAAGGCGCTGCCGCGCGAATACACCTCGCCGCGAGTGCAACTCTGGATGGGACCGAACGCGCATCTGGTCGCCTATCCGATCGCCGCGGCACGACGGATCAATGTGGTCGCGATCGTGCCGGGAACCTGGAACCGGCCGGGCTGGAGCGAGGCCGGCAATGCCAACGAGATCAAGAACGCGTTCTCCGCGGATTGGCCCGCCACCGCGCAGATGCTGATCGGCGCGGTCGAGGAATGGCGGCGCTGGGCGCTGTTCACGATGCCGGACGTCAGTGAATGGAGCGCGGGCGCGGTCGCCCTGCTCGGCGACGCCGTGCATGGCATGCTGCCCTTTGCTGCGCAAGGCGCCGGCATGGCGATTGAGGATGCCGCCGTGCTTGCCAATTGCCTCTCTGGCTGCACCGGCGAGGATATCTCCGGCATTCCCGCTGCGCTGAAGCGCTACACCAGGCTGCGCCGCGGGCGCGTCGATCGGGTGCGGCGCACCGCGCAGCGGCAGGGGCGCATCTATCACCTCACCGGACCGATGGCGCTCACGCGCGATCTCGTCATCCGGGCGATGGGCCCGCAGCGAATGCTGGCGCGGCAGGACTGGATCTATGATTGGCGGGCGTGAAGGCGGCTCACCGCGCTGACGAACGCGCTCCTCTGGCGGGCGCAGGCGGCGCCGGTGGCACGATCGGCGCCGGCGCCGCCACGATCGTCTCATGGCATTTGTTGCGCCGCCAGTTTTCCTCGGCGAGCTTCTGCTGGGCACGCACCGCGACGTAATCGTTGCGGTAGGCCACCTCCGACACAACGGCGCCGCCGACGCCGGTCTCCGCCTTCGACATCAGCCCCTGCAACTCCGCCGCGCGCGCCGCCAGCGTCGTGCGCTCGGTCTCGAGTTGCTTGCAGTCGTAAAGATCGTATTTGGCGGGATCGACGAAGGCCGGGCTGAGCGTCTCGCCCATCTGGGCGCAACCGCAAAGCAGGCCGACAAGCGCAAGCAGCGCGGCGGTCACGGCCGCGCGCGGCGGCAGGTGGCGGAAGGTGCGGATGGACATGGCGCCTTGGTAAACGGTTAAGTGTTGAGATTGGCTAAAGCAGCGGGAAATGTCGGGATTGAGGCTGGCGCGGGACGGCGGAGACCGCGCGGCGCGATCCGCAAGACTTCGCGCGCTGTCGCGTTCCGCGTTAAACTGTTGAAATAACATGTATTCGGCGACAATTATCCTGTTTCCACTTCGCCACCAAACGCGCTAGATATCCCTCTCCCGACGAACGCGGACGTGGCGGAATTGGTAGACGCAAGGGACTTAAAATCCCTCGATGGCAACGTCGTGTGGGTTCGAGTCCCACCGCCCGCACCAATCGAATCAGGCGCCTTTTGAATCCTTTGGCTACCCACGACGATACGACCAGCGCCGGCAAGTCAGCCAGCACAAGGCGGTCTGGACCCAGACCATAACCGATCAGGAATGAGGATATCATGATGCGCATTCTGGCTTTGGCTATCCTGACGGTCGTGATGCTCAGCAGGGCAACGCCTACCCAAGCTCAGACCTACGATCCGAACTATCCGGTCTGCCTGCAGGTCTACCAGGGCATGGTGGATTACTACTTCGAATGTCGCTACACCTCGATACCCCAGTGCCAGGCATCGGCCTCAGGCCGGGCGGCTCAGTGTGTGGTCAATCCTTACTATGCCAAGCCCGTTCCGCGCAAAAAGCGTCGCGCGAGCAAGTCGCGCTAGGCCGTGCACTTATAAACTTGGTGGCGTGACGCATCGACACAAGAAGTGTAGATCTGAGCTGCAGAAGGACGCCGCCGAGAAGTATCGGGAGGAGGTGTATGCCAAATGGAAAGCCAGGAGATCACCCGTACACGGACATTGTCACACATGGCCGAGACGTCTACTCGTCCCGTGCCGCGGGCCTAGTCCGCGAAATCGCCAAGCTCTCTGACGATAAGGCACGACGCAAGCTCGCTGACCTTCTCTTCTCTGAGTACAACGAGTTCAGTCGCCCTGACGTCAACAAGCTTGAGACTGTGCTCACCGAGATGCGTAACAAGGCTCTCCAAGACGCACGCGAACGCGGTCTGTAGAGAATGATTAGTCACTCGCCTAGCCCAAGGTTCTTGAGCGAGAGACCATGATGAATCGGATCGCGTCACTGCGCGCCACTCTCACAAGATAGTCCGAAACGACTCGACGCAAAGCGCAAGCTCAGCACGCTTTGATTGCTTGCGGGAGCACGAGAACGTTCGAGTTGCTACACGGCGACAACACGCTCGCGCACGCTCCCTCATCACGTTCCCGTCAGATGTGGCTGGGTTCACATCGACGCTTGCCATCGAAAACTAGTCTTTGCGCGCCGACCGCAATCTTGCGGCTGTCAAATCTCAACGCGTATGGACTGGAGATGTGACGATGGCAAGTTCGGAGCAGGATCGGCTCGCGAAGACAGCCTGGATCGGCCGCGTAGCGATCATCATTGGTGCTCTGTTCTTATCCAGGCTGTTTCTCGTCGCGTTGTACGCCGCCTCGATGTCGCCAGGTACGGCACTCGGCGATTTCGCGACGATGACTGTGTTCCCGTAAATTTGGAGATTAGAGACCATCGCCGCGCGCAGCGGCCCGGAACATTCTCTCGCCGAAAATGTTGTGATGCAGCATTGGAGTGCAACGACATGGCGAAAGACTATCCAGGGAAACAGCAGGCGGCGGAACAGCATCCGGAACCGCGCGAGCGGAAGCAGGAGACGCGCACGCCGGCTTCGCTGCCGGAACCCGCTCTGCCGCTCTTGAATGAAGGGCTGGAGCGCGTGCGCGAGAGTCACTGTTGAGTGACACGGGCTACGCTTGCCCAAATAAAATGGCCGGGGTTGAGCCCGGCCATTCTGCTTTCCGTTCGATGAAGCGCCCTACTCGCTCTTGTCGATGTTCCAGAAGATCGGCGTCGCCGGGCCGTCGAGCACGCCGGTGAGCGATTTGCGCCAGCCAGCCGGGACAAGATACTGGCCGAGCGGAACGTACATCACCTGGTCATAGGCCTCCTTCTGGATCTCGGCGGCGATCGTCTTCTGCTCGTCCAGCGAGGCGGAACGGGCAAACTTGTCGCGCAGCTCTTCGATCTTGGCATCCTCGGCCCAGCCGAACCAACCGCCGTTCTTGCCGCGGCCGGTAATGGAAGCGTTGACGATAGGATTGGCAACGTCGGCCGCGACCCAGTTGGTGAAGAACATGTTCCAGCCGCCCTCCTTCGGCGGCTTCTGGCTGGCGCGGCGGGTCACCACCGTCTGCCAATCGGTGGCCTGCAGATCGACCTTGAAGCCGGCATCGCGCAGCAATTGCGCAGCGACGATCGGTTGAGCCTTCAGCGTGGTCACGTCGCCGGGCGCCATAACCACGACGGGCGTACCGTCATAGCCGGACTCGGCGAGCGCCTTCTTGGCTTCGGCCATGCCGTTGCCCTTCACCAGGGTCTCAGCACCGACTTCGGTCTCAAGTGGGGTTCCGCAACCAAAGAAGGCGCCGCAGACCTTCTGGTACTTTGCATTGCCGACCAACGCATCAAGCACGTCTTTCTGGTTCATCGCCAGGAACGCGGCGCGACGGACTTTCACATTATCGAATGGCGGATAAAGGAAGTTCATGCGTCCCAGCGTCTGAAAGCCAAACTTGTTCAAGACCTCGATCTTGAGATCCTTGTTGGGCTCCAGCACGGGAAGCATGTCGAAGGGCAGGTTCTCCATAAAGTCGATGTCGCCGGACTGCAGCGCGTTCACCGCGGTCTGCGCGTCAGGCATGGTGATCCATTCGACGCGATCGACCTTCACCACCTTGCCGCCGGAGGTCCAGCTCGGCGCCTCCTTGCGCGGCACATAGTCCTTGAACTTCTCATAGACCGCCTTCACGCCCGGCTGGAATTCGGCCTGCACGAACTTGAATGGGCCGGAACCGATCTGCTCGGGGATCGCCTTGTCCGGCGGTGTCTCGGCGAGACGCTTCGGCATCATGAACGGCACGCGTGACGACGGCTTGCCGATCGCATCCAGCACCAGGCCGTAGGGCTCCTTCAGTTTCAGCGTGATCGTCTTGGCGTCGGTCGCGGTGAGGCTGGCGGTGAAGTCCATCAGCTTCTGGCCCATGCCGTCGACCTTGCCCCAGCGCTGCAGCGAGGCGACGCAATCTTCCGCCGTCACCGGCGTGCCGTCATGCCACTTCAATCCGTCGCGCAGCGTGAAAGTGTAAGTGAGCTTGTCGTCGGAGACCTTCCAGTCCGCCATCTGCGGCTGGATCTTGAAATTGGAGTCGGTCGCGAGCAGCGTGTCATAGACCATGTAGCCGTGATCGCGGGTGATGTAGGCCGTGGTCATGATCGGATCGATCACGCGCAAATCCGAATGCATCACCGCGGTGATGGTCTTGCCGGCCGCGAGCGCCTGCGCGCTCAGCGCCACCGAGAGCGCAACGATAGATAACGCTGACGTCAGCGCTCTGCGCTTCCAACTGGACGTTTGGAACATTCATGTCTCTCCTGACGTGAAACTGATCAATGCCGGCTTATTCGTTGTGCAATCGGTCCGTTATTTGTGCGGACTAACATGCTGCAAGACCTGCAGATTCAAGACTTGCACCAAGCGTGTATTGCGTCAATCCGGTTTTGGTCGAGATCGGATGTACACAAACGAATGATGCAGCTCGCCGCGTTTGACGCTACAACTTCGAAAGGCCGATTTCGATAATCGCGATCTGACCGCATTACGCACCTGCAGCAACGAAGAGAGAGACCTCATGAATCCGGCCAATCTTCCCTTTGATTCCGAAGTGATGCTGCAGGGCCTGCGTAGCTGGGTGGAGTGCGAGAGTCCGACCTGGGACGCGGCGGCCGTCGAGCGCATGCTCGACCTTGCGGCGCGCGAGATGGCGATCATGGGTGCGACGATCGAGCGCATCGCCGGCCGCCAAGGCTTTGCAGGCTGCGTGCGCGCGCGCTTTCCCCATCCGAAGTTCGGCGAACCCGGCATCCTGATCGCGGGTCATCTCGACACGGTGCACCCGGTCGGCACCATCGAGAAGCTGAAGTGGCGGCGCGAAGGCAATAAATGCTTCGGGCCCGGCATCTTCGACATGAAGGGCGGCAATTATCTAACTTTGGAAGCAATCCGGCAGTTGACCCGCGCGTCGTTCACGACGCCCTTGCCGATCACCGTGCTGTTCACGCCGGACGAGGAAGTCGGCACGCCCTCGACGCGCGACATCATCGAGGCCGAAGCCGCGCGCAATAAATATGTGTTGGTGCCGGAGCCCGGCACCGCCGACAATGGCGTCGTCACCGGCCGCTATGCGATCGCGCGCTTCAACCTGGAGGCAACGGGACGGCCGAGCCACGCCGGCGCGACGCTTTCCTCCGGCCGTTCAGCGATCCGCGAGATGGCGCGGCAGATCCTCGCCATCGACGGCATGACCACGGAAGACTGCACCTTCTCGGTCGGCATCGTCCATGGCGGCCGATGGGTCAATTGTGTCGCCACCACCTGCACCGGCGAGGCACTCAGCATGGCCAAGCGCCAGGCCGATCTCGACCGCGGCGTCGAGCGGATGTTGGCGCTGTCGGGCACATCGAATGATGTCACCTTCACGGTGACGCGCGGCGTCACCCGCCCGGTCTGGGAGCCGGATGCCGGCACCATGGCGCTCTATGAAAAGGCGCGCGCGCTTGCGGAAGGGATGGGCTTGAGGCTACCCCACGGTAGCAAGGGCGGCGGTTCCGACGGCAATTTCACCGGCGCGATGGGCGTGCCGACGCTCGACGGCCTCGGCGTGCGCGGTGCCGATGCACACACGCTCAATGAACATATCGAGGTCGACAGCCTTGCCGAGCGCGGCCGGCTGATGGCAGGGTTATTGGCGACCTTGCAGTGACCTGTAGCCCGGGTGAAGCGAAAGTGTAACCCGGGGAAAGCGAGGACCCGGATTGCGCTGCGCTCCATCCGGGCTACGCTACCTCCAAGCTGTGACGGGTCATTCCTGGGGCATCCCGGAATGACGGGGGTTTGAAGACGCATCGGCGCCCGATGGCACGGGAATTGCTGAAATGCTACGCTGGTGACGGAACTCAGGTTAACGGCCGACGTCACTTCCAATGACCCTAATCTGACGGATCGACATTGCTGGGATATCTGCTTCGCCGAATCCTTGCCGCTATTCCCGTGATGGGCGTGGTGGCGCTGTTCGTGTTCCTCTTGCTGCGGCTGACGCCGGGCGATCCTGCGGCGATCCTCGCCGGCGACAACGCAACGCCCGAGCAGCTCGAGCGCATCCGCACCTCGCTCGGATTGAACGAGCCGATCTATGTCCAGTTCGTGACCTGGATCGGAAAACTCCTGCACGGCGATCTCGGCGTATCCCTGATCTCGAACGTGCCGGTGCTGAAGATGATCAGCCAGCGCATCGAGCCCTCGATCTCGATCGCGCTCTCCACCATCGTGCTTTCGATCGTGGTGGCGGTGCCGCTCGGCGTGATCGCGGCCTGGCGGCACGGCACCTGGATCGATCGCTTCGTGATGGGACTGTCCGTGCTCGGCTTCTCCGTGCCGGTGTTCGTGATCGGCTACGTGCTGATCCAGATCTTCGCGATCGACCTGCGCTGGGTGCCGGTGCAGGGCTTCAAGAGCATTACCGCAGGTTTCGGTCCGTTCTTCCAGCGCATCATCCTGCCGACCTGTGCTTTGTCCTTCATCTATGTCGCGCTGATCGCACGCATGACGCGCGCCTCAATGCTTGATGTGATGGGTGAGGATTACATCCGCACCGCACGCGCCAAGGGCATCGGCGAGATGGGCGTGCTGCTGCGGCATGGGCTGCGCAACGCGGCAGTGCCTGTCATCACCGTGATCGGCAGCGGCTTTGCGCTCCTAATCTCCGGCGTCGTCGTCACCGAGAGTGTGTTCAATCTGCCCGGCATCGGCCGCCTCACCGTCGATGCGGTGCTGGCGCGCGACTATCCGGTGATCCAGGCCATGATCCTGTTGACGTCAGGCATCTATGTCGCCGTCAACCTGCTGATCGACCTCGCCTATACCCTGCTTGATCCAAGGATCCGCTACTGATGGCGATCGATACCCTCCCCGAGCCGTCGCTCCCGATCACGACGCCGCTGCGGCCACGCTTCGGATTTTTGACCTCGACGCCGATCATGACGGTGGCGACGATCTGCCTGTCGCTGATCATCCTGATCGCGATCTTCGCGCCGTGGCTTGCGCCGCATGACCCGGTGCAGCTCGCGCCGGCGCTGCGGCTGAAGCCGCCCAGCGCCGAATTCCCGCTCGGAACCGACGCCTTTGGCCGCGATCTGTTGTCACGGATCATCTATGGCGGCCGGATCTCGCTTCTGATCGGCCTCGGCGCCGCCGTGTTCTCGATCAGCATCGGGCTCGTGATCGGTCTCGTCGCCGGCTTCTTCAAATGGGTCGACGCGGTGATGATGCGGATCATGGACGGCCTGATGGCGATCCCGAGCATCCTGCTCGCCATCGCCGTGGTCTCGCTGTCGGGCGCAAGCATCTGGACCGTGCTGGTGGCGATCACCATTCCCGAGGTGCCGCGGGTGGCGCGATTGGTGCGCTCGGTGGTGCTCACCGCGCGCGAGGAGCCCTATGTGGAAGCCGCGATCTCGCTCGGCTCCAGCCTGCCGAAGATCATGTGGCGCCATCTGATGCCGAATACGATCGCGCCCCTGATCGTGCAGGGCACCTATGTCTGCGCCTCCGCCGTGCTCACCGAAGCGATCCTGTCGTTCCTCGGCGCCGGTATCTCGCCGGAGACGCCGACCTGGGGCAACATCATGGCCGAGGGACGCGCGTACTTTCAGATCAAGCCATCCCTGATCTTCTGGCCCGGCCTGCTGCTGTCGATCGCGATCCTCTCCGTGAACCTGATCGGCGACGCCGCGCGCGATGCGCTCGATCCGCGCATGAAGCAGCGGGGGAGCGGGAAGTGACGGCTTCAAAGCATTTGAAGCCGTCATTCCGGGGCGCGCGAAGTGCGAGCCCGGAATCCATCAGGCCACGAGCGCAAGCGGAGAAATGGATTCCGGGCTCACCCGCTTCGCGGGCGCCCCGGAATGACGAGAGAGTGAGTGCATGACCAACACCGTCCTCGACATCGACAATCTCGTCGTCGCCCTCGGTAAGAAGCCGGGCGCGAGCCGCATCATCGATGGCATCTCGCTGCAGGTCCGCGAGCGCGAGACGCTGTGCCTGGTTGGCGAAAGCGGCTCCGGCAAATCGGTGACGTCGCTCACGGTGATGGGCCTGTTGCAGAAGGGCTCGCTGATCCCGACCGACGGCAGCGTCAAGCTGGTGGGCGAGGAATTGCTCAGCGCGAGCGACCGGCGCTTGCGGCAATTGCGCGCCACAAGGATGGCGATGATCTTCCAGGAGCCGATGACGGCGCTCAATCCGGTGGTGCCGGTCGGCCGCCAGATCGACGAAGTGCTGCGCGTGCACACCGATCTCGACGCCCGCACGCGGCGGCAGAAGATCCTGGCGATGATGGAGCAGGTGCGGCTGCCGGATGTGGAGCGCATCTTCGCTTCCTATCCGCACCGGCTCTCCGGCGGACAGCGCCAGCGCATCATGATCGCGATGGCGCTGGTGCTGGAGCCAAAGCTTCTGATCGCGGACGAGCCGACCACTGCGCTCGACGTCACCACGCAGAAGCAGATCCTCACGCTGATCCGCGACCTGCAGCGCGACCATGGCACCGCGGTGCTGTTCATCACCCACGACATGGGCGTGGTCGCGGAGATCGCCGACCGCGTCGCGGTAATGCGTCACGGCCGGCTGGTCGAGAGCGGGCCGCTGGACGGCATCCTGCGCAATCCGTCGATGGAATATACCCGCAACCTGCTGGCCTCGGTGCCGAGCCTGGTGCCGCGGTCACCGCGCGAGGAGACCAGGGAGCCGGTGGTGCTGGAGGCCAACGAGCTCTGCAAGGTCTATCGCGAGCGCTCCTTCCTTGGCAAAGTCCGCGAGGTCGCGGCCGCCAAGGATGTCACGCTGACGCTGCGCAAGGGCCGCACGCTCGGCATCGTCGGCGAGAGCGGCTCAGGCAAATCGACAGTGGCGCGCTGCATCGTGCGCCTGATCGACCCGACCTCTGGCGGCGTGCGGCTGGTCGGCCGCGAAATCTCCGAACTGTCGCGTCGGCTGTTGCAGCCGCACCGCAAGAAAATCCAGATCATCTTCCAGGACCCCTATCGCTCGCTCAACCCGCGCGTCACCGTCGGCGAGTCGATCGCGGAAGGCCCGATCAATTACGGCATGTCGCACAAGCAGGCGCTGAGCAAAGCGCGCGAACTGCTCGAGCTGGTGCACCTGCCGGCGGACGCGATCTCGCGCTATCCGCACCAGTTCTCCGGCGGCCAGCGCCAGCGCATTGCGATTGCGCGCGCGCTCGCGCTCGACCCTGAGGTGCTGGTGGCGGATGAGGCGGTGTCCGCGCTCGACGTCTCCGTGCAGGCGCAGGTGCTGGATCTCCTGGATGAAATCCAGAAGCGGCTCGGCATTGCGCTGCTGTTCATTACCCACGATTTGCGCGTTGCGGCGCAAATCTGCGACGATGTCGTTGTGATGCAGCATGGCCGCGTCGTCGAACAGGGGCCGGCGGCGGAAGTGCTTACTCACCCGAAAGAGGCCTATACCAAGGCGCTACTTGATGCCGCACCCGGCCGCGGCTGGGATTTTGCCAATTTTCGGCCCGTGGCCGAGGCCGCGGAGTAGTCCCGCCCGTCATTGCGAGCGAAGCGAAGCAATCCATGCCACCACTTGCGGGGACATGGATTGCTTCGTCGCTGCGCTCCTCGCAATGACGGCCTGGGCGCATGAGCCAATTCCCAACGCCCATGCGGCATGCAAATCCGGAATGCTTCGCCGCTTGCGCTGGCCGCAGCGACACGCTTAACGTCGCCCTTCACGAACCCAGAGACCTTGATCAATGACCCGCATCGCCGTCGGCGGCTTCCTGCACGAGACCAATACCTTTGCGCCGACCAAGGCGACCTATGATGATTTCGTGCATGGCGGCGGCTGGCCATCGATGGCGCATGGCGCCGACGTGCTGAAGGTGATGCGCAAGATCAATGTCGGGCTTGCCGGCTTCGTCGAGGCGGCCGAAGCCAATGGCTGGGAATTGATTCCGACGATCTCGTGCGGCGCAAGCCCGTCGGCGCATGTGACCGAAGATGCGTTCGAGCGCATCGTCAAGGAGATGGTCGACGGCATCGCCAATGCAGGTCCGCTCGACGCCGTCTATCTCGACCTGCACGGCGCGATGGTGACCGAGCACCTGGACGACGGTGAAGGCGAGATCCTGGCGCGCGTGCGCAAGGTGATCGGCAACGACCTGCCGCTGATCGCGAGCCTCGATCTGCACGCCAACGTCACGCCTGAAATGGTCGAGCATGCCGATGCGCTGATCGCCTACCGCACCTACCCTCACGTCGACATGGCCGACACCGGCCGCGCGTCCGCAAGACATCTCGCACTGCTGCTCAAGACGAAGCAGCGTTTCGCCAAGGCATTCCGGCAATTGCCGTTCCTGATCCCGATCAGTTGGCAATGCACCAACGACCAGCCGACCAGGGGCATTTACGAGGAGCTCGCCGCGATGGAGAGCGATGCGGTGCCGACCCTGTCCTTTGCGCCGGGTTTTCCTGCGGCCGATTTCGAACATTGCGGGCCGAGCGTGTTCGCTTATGGCACGACACAGGCCGACGCCGATGCCGCCGCCGACAAGCTTGTCGCATTGATCGCCGGTCATGAGGACGATTTCGACGGCCGCATCTATTCGCCCGACGACGGCGTGCGCCATGCGATGGCGTTGGCGAAGGCCGCGACCAGGCCGATCATCATCGCCGACACCCAGGACAATCCCGGCGCCGGCGGCGACTCCGACACCACGGGCATGCTGCGGGCGCTGGTGCGCAACAATGCCACCCGCGCCGCAACCGGCGTGATCTACGATCCCCAGTCGGCAAAGGCCGCGCATGCCGCGGGCGTCGGCGCCACGGTAACGCTCGCGCTCGGCGGCAAGTCGGGCATTCCGGACGACGCGCCCTACAAGGAAACCTTTGTCGTCGAGCAGCTCTCGGATGGAAAGTTCGTGGCGCCCGGCCCCTATTACGGCGGCCGCGACATGGATATGGGACCATCGGCGTGCCTGCGCATCGGCGATGTCAGGGTGGTCGTCAGCTCGCACAAGGCGCAGCTCGCGGACCAGTCGATGTACCGCTATGTCGGCATCGAGCCGACCGAACAGGCGATCCTCGTCAACAAGAGCTCAGTGCATTTCCGCGCCGATTTCGAGCCGATCGCCGAGAAGCTCTTGATCTGCGCTGCCCCCGGCGCGATGCCGGCCGACACCGCGTCGCTGCCGTGGACCAAATTGCGGGCAGGGATCCGCATCAAGCCGAACGGCCCCGCCTTCGCGCCTGTCAACACATCACGTTCAACCGGATAAGGACCAAATGCCCACCATCGAACGCATCGAAGGCTTTGCCGACGAACTCACGGCGATCCGTCGGGATTTCCATGCCCATCCCGAGATCGGCTTCGAGGAGGTCCGCACCTCCGGCATCGTCGCCGAGAAGCTCGCGAGCTGGGGCATCGAGGTGCATCGGGGCCTCGGCGGCACCGGTGTGGTCGGCGTGCTCAAGGGCAAGGGCAACGGCGACAAGCGCATCGGCCTGCGTGCCGACATGGACGCGCTGCCGATGGAGGAAAACACCAACCTGAAATGGCGCTCGACCATTCCCGGCCGCTTCCATGGCTGCGGCCATGACGGCCACACCACCATGCTGCTCGGCAGTGCGCGCTATCTCGCCGAAACCCGCAACTTCGACGGCACCGTGCATTTCATCTTCCAGCCGGCCGAGGAAGGCCTTGGCGGCGCCCGCGCCATGATCAAGGACGGGCTGTTCGAAAAGTTCCCCTGCGACGAGATCTATGGCCTGCACAACGCGCCCGATCTGGACCACGGCGAGATCGCGGTCCTGCCGGGGCCGGCAATGGCCGGCGCGGATTTCTTCGACATCACCATCCAGGGCTACGGCGCGCATGGCGCGATGCCGGAGCGCTCCAAGGATGCCGTCGTGATCGCGATGACACTCGGCCAGGCGCTGCAGACCATCGTCAGCCGCAACGTCGATCCACTGCAGGCGGCGGTACTGTCGATCACGCAAATCCACTCGGGCTCGGCCTACAACGTCATTCCCGGCGACGCGAAGCTGTGCGGCACCGTGCGCGCCTTCTCCGACGAGGTGCGCGCACTGATCCGCGAACGCATGCGCGCGATCTGCGCCGGCATTGCCGCGACATTCGAGGCCGAGATCACCGTCGACATCCGCGACGGTTTCAGCGTGCTCGTCAACCAGGAAGAACAGTCGCGGGTGGTCGAGCAGGTCGCGCGCACCGTGGTCGATCCGTCGAAGGTCATCACCCGCTCGCAGCCGAAGATGGGCAGCGAGGACTTTGCCGACATGATGATGGCGGTGCCCGGCGCCTATTTCTGGGTCGGCCATGACGGCTCGGTGCCGGTGCACAATCCCGGCTATGTCCTCGACGACAAGATTCTGCCTGTTGGCGCCAGCATGTTCGCACGCATCATCGAGACTCGTTTGCCGGTAGGTGCCCATGCATAAACCAGCCCCCGAAGAAGCCGTCACCTCGCTGCACGATCTTTCCGCGACCGACCTGATCGCCGGCTACCGCGCCAAGCAGTTCTCACCGCTTGAGGTGCTGGACGAGGTGATCGCGCATGTCGCGCAGTGGGAACCGCACATCAAGGCGCTCTACCTGTACGACCCGGAGGGCGCGCGCGCAGTGGCCAAGGCCTCGACCGACCGCTGGCAGGCCGGCGAGCCGATGGGCACGCTCGACGGCGTGCCCGTTACGATCAAGGACAATGTCGCCACCAAAGGCCAGCCGGTGCCGCTGGGCGCGGCCAGCGTCAAGCACGTGCCGGCCGAGAAAGACGCTCCGCCCGCCGCGCGCTTGCGCGAGGCGGGCGCGGTGATCTTCGCCAAGACCACGATGCCGGATTACGGCATGCTGTCCTCGGGACTCTCCTCGTTCCATCCCCTCACCCGCAATCCATGGGACCTCAGCAAGAATCCCGGCGGCTCGAGCGCGGGCGCAGGTGCGGCCGCTGCGGCCGGCTACGGCCCACTGCATCTCGGCACCGACATCGGCGGCTCGGTGCGGCTGCCGGCGTGCTGGTGCGGCCTGGTTGCGCTGAAGCCGAGCCTTGGGCGCATCCCGATCGATCCGCCCTATGTCGGCCGTGTCGCTGGGCCCATGACCCGCATCGTCGATGACGCCGTGCTGATGATGAGCGTGCTGTCGCGACCGGACCGCCGCGACGGCATGAGCCTGCCGGCGCATGAGATCAACTGGAAGACGCTGGAGAAGTCGCCGCGCAAGATGCGCCTCGGCCTGATGCTCGATCTCGACGTCGGCCAGGCGCTCGAGAAGGAAGTGCGCGACGTCGTGGTGAAGGCGGCGAAAACCTTCGAATCCGCCGGCGCCGTCGTCACCGAGGTCGACGGCTTCTTCACGCGGCAAATGCTCGAGGGTCTCGACAATTTCTGGCGCGCGCGGATGTGGGACGATCTGTCGAAACTATCAGCGGAAGAGCGCGCAAAGGTGCTGCCCTATATCTACAAATGGGGCGAGGCCGGCGCGAAACTGTCGGGCGTGGACGTGATCCGCGGCTTCAACCAGACCATGGCGATCCGCGCTGCCGCAGCCAAACTGTTCTGCGATTTCGACTACATCATCTCGCCGGTCTCGCCGGTGGTGAACTTCGCGGCCGAGCTTGCCGCACCGCTCAACGATCCCGACAGACCGTTCGAGCACATTTGCTATACCGTGCCGTGGAATATGTCGGAGAACCCGGCGCTGTCGATCAACGGCGGCTACGACAAGAATGGCTTTCCGATCGGCGTGCAGATCATCGGCCGCCGCTTCGACGACATCGGCGTGCTCGGCATGGGCAAGGCCTTCGAGGCCCTGCGCGGCCCGCAACGGCCCTGGCCGCAGCCGCCGGCGAAATAATCCGCACACTCCATCATGGCCGGGCTTGTCCCGGCCATCCACGTCTATACGCTTGCGATGAAGCAAGAACGTGGATGCCCGGGTCAAGCCCGGGCATGACGATGGCTTTTGCCGCGACCCAACAATATAGAGAGGAAGGAAACAACCATGGCGTATGAGACGATCAAATACGAGGTCGCCGAGCAAATCCTCACGATCACGCTGAACCGCCCGGACAAGCTCAACGCCTTCAATGCGACGATGCAGCAGGAACTGATCGACGCCTTCGATGCCGCCGACAAGGACGACGGCATCCGCGCCATCATCGTCACCGGCGAGGGCCGCGCCTTCTGCGCCGGCGCCGACCTTTCCTCGGGCGCCAACACCTTCGATCGCGACGCGCGGCGCGGGCCGGTGAAGCGGCTGGCGAGCGGCGCGGTCGACTATAGCGATCCCAATGTGCGCGACGGCGGCGGCCAGGTGACGCTGCGCATCTTCAAGAACCTCAAGCCGGTGATCGCCGCGGTGAACGGGCCTGCGGTCGGGATCGGCGTCACGATGCAGCTCGCGATGGATATCCGCATCGCGAGCGAGGCCGCGCGCTTCGGCTTCGTGTTCTCCCAGCGCGGCATCGTGCCCGAGGCGGCCTCGAGCTGGTTCCTGCCGCGCATCGTCGGCATCTCACAAGCGCTGGAGTGGTGCTACACCGGCCGCGTCTTTCCGGCGCAGGAGGCGCTTGCGGGCCGTCTCGTCAGCAAGGTGGTGCCGCCGGAAGAGCTGTTGCCGACCGCCCGCGCGCTGGCAAAGGAGATCGCCGCCAAGACCGCACCGGTCTCGGTGGCACTGATCCGCCAGATGATGTGGCGCATGCTTGGCGCCGACGATCCGATGGAAGCGCACAAGGTCGACAGCCGCGGCATCTACGCCCGCGGCCGTTCGGACGACGTCAAGGAAGGCGTGGTCTCGTTCCTGGAGAAACGCCCCGCGCAGTTCAAGAACAAGGTCTCGTCCGACATGCCCGACTATTTCCCCTGGTGGCAAGAGCGCGAATATAAGTGAGCACGCCTGCGACGATGCCGGCACAGGACGGCGTCGTCCTCCTGCACGGCATCAGCCGGACAGCCCGTTCGTTCCGCAAGATGGAAAGCGCGATCGCGCGTTCCGGATATGCGACGCTCAATCTCGATTACGCCAGCCGCCGCAAGGCGCTCGAGGCATTGGCCGCAGACATTCATCCCGATATCAAAACTTTCGCTAGCCGTCTCAGTGGCCAGATGCACGTCGTCTGCCACTCCATGGGCGGGCTGCTGACGCGCGTCTATCTCGCCAAACATCGGCCGCCAAATCTCGGTCGCGTGGTGATGCTGGGCACACCCAATGGCGGCAGCGAGATTGCGGACCGCTTGAAGAACGTTGTGCTCTACCGCGCATTCTTCGGCCCCGCCGGACAGCAGCTCGGCACGCTGCGCGATG
Source organism: Bradyrhizobium sp. Arg237L (assembly GCF_029990105.1). NCBI lineage: Bacteria > Pseudomonadati > Pseudomonadota > Alphaproteobacteria > Hyphomicrobiales > Nitrobacteraceae > Bradyrhizobium > Bradyrhizobium sp. Arg237L. The sequence goes on from NZ_JAQMIL010000007.1 coordinate 112,195, forward strand.
CCGCGACCATGGCGCTGTTGCCGCCGATCGAGTATCCGGTCGGCATCATTGCCGGGAAGCGCTCGATCTACCCGGTCGCCTCGGCCTTCCTGCCGCGTCCGCATGACGGACGTGTGTCGGTCGCGAACACGAAGCTCGACGGCATGACCGATCATATTGTCGTACGCACGTCGCATCCGTGGCTGGTGCGCAGTGACGAGGCGATCGCGCAGACGATCACGTTCCTGCGGGAAGGAAAGTTCACAGCGAATTCCTAAAGTGGGCAGCGATAACGTGCCACCTCGCTTTTTGATCCATGCCGATCGCGCATGGAGGCGAGCAGCACTTCCACTGCACTGCAAATCCGCAACGCGATATCGTCTGTGCGAACCCCGTCACTGAATCGGTGCCGATGCGACTTTGCCTGCGGATGCTTATCCTGGCACCCCTCGTCCTGGCCGGCTGTGCCGAACGGGAAGCCGAATGGGCGCGACGCGGCAGGGAAAGCCTGATCGGACTTAGTCAATCAAATATCCGGATGTGCGCGGGGCTGCCGACTGGAACCGCCAAGGACGGCACCGGCCAAATCTGGATGTATGAGCACGCCGCCAGCGCGCCCGGCGGAATCGCGCCGCCGGCCCTCACGATCCCGCCCGGGCTGAACATCGGCGGACAACCTCTGACCGGATATTGCCGCGTGCAACTCCGCTTCGTCGGCGGCAAGGTCGCGGAGGTGCAATATGCGGGGAATACCGACATCGGCGAGGCGCGAGACGCCGTCTGCGGCCAGATCGTGCGGGCGTGTCTCGGCTACGCGCAGGCGGGCAAGTGAGGCCAGTACCCGTCATCACCCGCGAAGGCGGGTGATCCAGTATTCCAGAGGCGGTTGAGATTCACCGAGAGATCGCGGCGTACTGGATGCCCCGCCTTCGCGGGGCATGACAGAGAAGAATCACCCCATCATCAACGCCACGCGGCCGATCGCCTTGCGTTCCAGCAACAGGCGCATCGCTTTCGCTACATCCTCCAATGGCAGACGGTGCGAGATGTTCGGGCGCACCTTGCCGGCTTCCGCCCATTCGGTCAGCGCCTTGATGCGCACCTCGCCCAGCGCCGGATTGCGGCGCACGGCTTCGCCGGCACGGATGCCGAGCACGCTGGCGCCCTTGATCATCAACAGATTGGTGCGGGCAAGTCCGATGCCGCCGGTGAAGCCGATGACGAGCAGCCGCGCGCCCCAGTTGATGCAGCGCATCGAGTTCTCGAACACCTCGCCGCCGACCGGATCGAACACGACGTCGGCGCCGTTGCCATCCGTGATGCGTTTCACTGCATCGCGGAACGGCTCGCGCTCGTAGAGCACAAGATGGTCCGCTCCCCTCGCCTTCGCGATCGCAAGCTTCTCTTCGCTGGATGCGGCCGCGATCACGACGGCGCCGAGCAGCTTGCCGATCTCGACCGCGGCGAGGCCGACGCCGCCGCCGGCGCCATGCACCAGCAGCACCTCGCCGTGCCTGAGCTGGCCACGGTCGATCAGCGCGTGATAGGCCGTGCCATGCGCGGCGAGGAAGGTCGCTCCTTCAGCATAATCGAACGTCGACGGCATCCGCGTGAGCTGCGACGGCGCAGCCACCGCCTCGTCGCTGAAGGCGCCATGGCGCATCTTCACGATGACCTTGTCGCCAACCCTGACGTGACCTGCGTCATTCACCTCGACCACGTCGCCGGCGGCCTCCATGCCCGGCGTGAACGGCAATGGCGGCTTGAGCTGATACTCGCCCGCCGCCATCAGCACGTCGGGAAAGTTGATGCCCGCGGCGTGGATCGCGACGCGCACCTCGCCCGGCTTCAATGGTGCGGACGAAAATGTTTCCAGCCGCAAGCGCTCGGGCGGGCCGAGCTCGCGGCAGACGACGGCTCTCGGCATCAGGCTGCCCGCTCCTTCTTGCGCTCCAACGCCTCGCGGATCAGCGGCAAGCGGTCATTGCCGAAATACATGTCGGTCTTGTCGATGAAGATGGTCGGCGAGCCGAAGCCGCCGCGCGCCATCACTTCGTCAGTGTTGGCCTTGAGCTGGTCCTTGATCGCCTGCTCACTGACGCCGGCGAAGAATTTTGCCGGATCGATGCCGACCTTGTTGCAGATCTCGGTCAGCACCGCATCCTGCGAAATGTCCTTGTCGTCGCCCCAATAGGCCTCGAACACCGCGCGCGCGAATGGCAGCATCTTGTCGTTGCCGAGCCAGATGCAGCCGCGCATCGCCTTGACACTGTTCACGGGAAATACAGTCGGCGGCATCTTGATCGCAAGGCCAGCCGAGCGTGCCCAGTCGGAGAGGTCCTTCTTCATGTAGCGCGCCTTCAGCGGCACCGGCGTTTCACGCGAGGCATAGACGCTCGGATTGACGGTGTTGAAGATGCCGCCGACCAGGATCGGCCGCCAGGAAATCTCGGTGCCGAACTCCTTTGCCAGCGGCTGGATGTTGTGGAAGGCGAGATAGGTCCAGGGGCTGGAGCAGTCGAAGAAGAATTCGATCATGATGGCGTTTCCTGTTGTGATATCGCTTGTGTCCATTTTCGTCATTCCGGGATGCGCCGCAAGGCGCAGGCCCGGAATCCATTGATCCGCATACACCAACCGCGAAATGGATTCCGGGCTCGCGACTTCGTCGCGCCCCGGAACGACGGGTAGTGACTGCTTCCCCAACATCTCCTTGGCGCGCTGGCCGAACATGTTCTTGCGCGCGTCCTCGTCGAACGGTTCCTTGACGAACTTGCCGATCGCGAGCCCCGCCTGCACCTGCGGCCGGGCGCGCACCAGGGCGTACCAGCGCTTGATGTTCGGGTAGTCGTCGAGCGTAAAACCCTGCGCCTTGTGGGTCATGGTCCAGGGAAAGCAGGCGATGTCGGCGATCGAATAGTCGCCGGCGATGTAGGCGCCGGTCTTGCCGAGCTGACGGTCGAGCACGCCATAGAGCCGCGCCGCCTCGTCGCGGTAGCGCTCGATCGCATAGGGGATCTTTTCGGCGGCGTAGAGCGCGAAATGGCCGTGCTGGCCGAGCATCGGCCCGAGCCCGCCCATCTGCCACATCACCCACTGGATGACCCCCGAGCGGCCGCGCATATCCGTGGGCAGGAAGCGGCCGGTCTTCTCCGCCAGGTAGATCAGGATCGCGCCGGTCTCGAACACCGAGAACGGCTCGCCGCCGTCGGCGGGCGCATGGTCGACGATCGCCGGAATCCGGTTGTTCGGGCTGATCGCCAGAAATTCCGGGCGAAACTGCTCGCCGGCGCGGATATTGACGGGGATGACCTGATAGGGAAGCCCGAGTTCCTCCAGCATGATCGAGATCTTCCAGCCGTTCGGCGTCGGCGCGTAGTGGAGGTCGATCATGGTTTCCCCAAAGGTCCCGTCATAAAGACGTTTGTTGTTCTGTACCTCGATCATAAGACATGGCAGACAGGCGCTCAATCCGAACCGAGGGAGGCCAGACATGCTGTTTCCGACCACGATCGCAGGCTCCTTGCCGAAACCGGAATGGCTGGCCGAACCCAACACGCTGTGGGCGCCGTGGAAGTCGCAAGGCGACGAGCTTGTGCGCGCCAAGCGCGACGCCACCCTGCTGGCGCTCAAGCTGCAGGAAGATGCCGGAATCGATCTCGTCACCGAGGGCGAGCAGGCGCGCCAGCATTTCGTCCACGGCTTCCTGGAAAAGGTCGAGGGCATCGATTTCGCCCACAAGGTCGAGATGGGCATCCGCAAGGACCGCTATAAGGCCATGGTGCCGCAGGTGGTCGCGCCGCTGCAGCTCAAGGGCCGTGTCCATGCCGATGAAGCCAGCGTCGCCCGCACCCACACGACGCGCAAGCTCAAATTCACCCTGCCCGGCCCGATGACCATCATCGACACCATCGCCGACAAATATTACGGCGACCGGGTCAAGATGGCCTTCGCCTTTGCCGAGCTCCTGAATGAGGAGGCGAAGGCGCTGCAAGCCGATGGCGTCGACATGATCCAGTTCGACGAGCCCGCCTTCAATGTCTACATGGACGAGGTCCGCGACTGGGGCATCAAGGCGCTGGAGCGCGCCGCCGAGGGACTGACCTGCGAGACCGCCGTGCACATCTGCTACGGCTACGGCATCAAGGCCAATACCGACTGGAAGGAGACGCTGGGCAGCGAGTGGCGGCAATATGAGGAGACCTTTCCTGTGATCGACAAGAGCGCGATCCAGCAGGTCGCGATCGAATGCCGCAACTCGAAGGTGCCGATCGAACTGCTCGCGCTGCTGCCGGGCAAGATCGTCCAGGCCGGCGTGATCGATGTCGCAAGCGACGTGGTCGAGACCGCGGAAGACGTGGTCGCGGTGATCGAGGCGGTCGCGAAATTCGTGCCGAAGAGCAACATCGTCGCCACGACCAATTGCGGCATGGCGCCGATGCGGCGCGACATCGCGGAAGCCAAGCTGATGGCGCTCGGCGCAGGCGCCAAGCTGGCGCGGCAGCGGCTCGGCTGATGCAGCCCCGTAGCCCGGGTGAAGCGCCAGCGTAACCCCGGAACGCTCGTAGACGCGGACGCGGCTGTCCCGGGTTACGCGTTCCGCTCCACCCGGGCTACGGGTTGTGTCGCGCTCGGATGCAGCACGGGCTGATAGCCGGCGGCGAAGGCACGAACCGTCGATGGCGGCGTCAGCAGCAGCGCAGCATCCGTATCGATGTTGCCGCGCGCGTAGCCCGCAAACGACCAGCGCAGCGGCGCGCCGCTCACGACCAGATAGCTCTCCTCACCGGCCTGCACCATTGCGCCGTCGGGGAGTTTCGCGAGCGGCGTCGGCAGCGGATGCAGCCGCTTCCGGCCGCGGTCGAGGCGCTCACGGTGCAGCACGGCGTCGATCTCGAACGCGTGGATGTCTTTCGCGCCATTGCCCTGCTCCCACGCGGCGCGAAACCGGTTGGCATCATCGCGGCGGCAGAAGAAGCATGGGCGATGGCCGGCCGCAAACGCAGTCGCTTCATCGAGAAAGAACAATTCGGTCCAGCTTCGCCCGCCCATCACCTTGCGGCGCCGGCCGCGGAATTCGCACACGCATGTCAGCCACGCCGGGCTTGACCAGCGCTTTTTCAGGAGTGTCCTGGTGGCGGGATCATGGATGATGCCGCGGTTGCCGGTGAACAACCCGCGGTGCGGCGTGGTGACGATCTCGCCCGTTGGGGTGACGCGGTTCTGCAGGGGCATTGGAGCGCTCACGATACCGCAATCATTTCTGGTGGCGAATGGCGAGTAGCGAATGGCGAATAGTCCCCCTATTCGCCATTCCCCATTCGCTATTCGCCTTCCATCACGCCGCGCCGTCGCGGATCGGAGGTTGGAACGAGAGCGCGGTGTCCCAGGGGAAGAAGATCCAGGTGTCCTGCGACACCTCGGTGATGAAGGTGTCCACCAGCGGCCGGCCCTTCGGCTTGGCGTAGACGGTGGCGAAATGGGCGTCGGGCAGCATCTCGCGCACCATCTTGCCGGTCTTGCCGGTGTCGACGAGATCGTCGACGATCAGGAGCCCCTTGCCGGTGCCATTGCCGAGCTTGGCGGTTGTTTCCGAAATGCCCTTCAGAACCTGAAGGTCGCCCTGCTTGGTGTGGTCGTAGCTTGCGATGCAGACGGTGTCGATCACGCGCACGCCGAGTTCGCGCGCCACGATCGCCGCCGGAACCAGGCCGCCGCGGGTGATCGCGATCACCGCCTTGAACGGCCCGACCTCATTGAGCCGCCAGGTCAGTGCCCGGCAGTCCCGGTGGAACTGGTCCCAGGACACCGGGAAGGCCTTGCCTGCCCGTTCCTGCGCGCTCAGTGCGTCCCCTGTCATCGGGTCCTCCTATGTCTTCGGATCTAGGCGCGATTGTCGATCGCGGTATTACGTCTCCTGGCGATCAACAACACGATCAAATCGAATGCTGCCACGATCAGCCAAGTGAGCATGAGAGGGACGGTCAAGAAATGCAGAGCAACGCTTACCAGAAACAATCCAGCTGCCTTGCTGCCGCATCCCTCCCATTTTAAATCAATCACGACGCAGCCGCCGAACCAAGCGTGGATCGCAAAACCGGCTACAACAAGTGAAGGCAGGAGGAGAACGACAAGGAAAATCCTGCGAACCCATATCATCGCCTTGCACCGCTCGATCGCCGGATCGGCCGACTACCTGACCACGTTGAGTCCTGCCAGCATCTCCTTCACTGCGCCCATTGCGGCGGCGAGCTTGTCCGGGTCGCGGGAGCGGACGACCAGATTGGTGTTCGGCCGCTGCTCTTCGTCCATGAACGGATAGCTGCCGATGATGGTGTCGGGATGGGCGATGGCGATCTCCCTTAAGGGCCCGCCGATGTCGCCTTCCCGCGCGTTGGCGCGGACCGAATCGGACAGCATCCGCACGCCCGATTTCAGCCTCGGCGCGACGATATCCATCATCGCTTGCATGATGGTCGGGATGCCCGCCATCACGACGACATTGCCGAGCTTGAAGCCGGGCGCGAGGATGGTCGCGCTCTGGATCAGTTCGGCGCCATCAGGGATGCGTGCCATGCGCAGCCGCGCCTCGTTCAGGTCCTGGTCGCTCCAGCGCTCGCGGAAGCGCGCCACCACCTCCGGATGGTGATCGATGCCGACGCCGAACGCCTTTGCCACGGCGTCGGCGGTGATGTCGTCATGGGTCGGGCCGATGCCGCCGGTGGTGAAGACGTAGCTATAGCGATGGCGCAGCGCATTCAGGGCTGCGACAATATCGTCCTCGTCGTCGGCGACGACGCGCACTTCCTTCAGGTCGATGCCGATATTGGTCAGGTATTCGGCGATGAAGCCGATATTCTTGTCCTTGGTCCGGCCGGACAGGATCTCGTCGCCGATCACCAGAAGGCCCGCCGTGACGATCTCGCTCATGGTCTCTTCCTCACCCTTTTCCGCCCCCGGGCCCCGCCGACGCAGCGCCTTGAAGTCGCGGGTCTTTGCTGCCGAAATAAGCAGGTGGCAGCCGGTTTTTCGAGCAGCCCCTTGAGACACCCATACCAAATGTCGCCAGCCAATGCATATCCCGCTGGCCCGCCCCTTGCTACCATCCCGTCAAGTCATGCACTGTGGCGTATGGCTTCGGAGGACGTTCGGGATTTATGGCAGTTGCATTCGATGAGATGAACGGCCAGGGCGGCGCCGAAATCCGCCAGGCCTACCAGGAGCTCTCCCGCTGGTTGTCGGAGACGCCGCCGGATGCGCTGGAATATCGCCGCCAGGAGGCGGAGCTCCTGTTCCGCCGGATCGGCATCACCTTTGCGGTCTATGGCGATGCCGAAGCCCAGGAGCGGCTGATCCCCTTCGACGTGATCCCCCGCATCCTGTCGGCCAAGGAATGGACGCTCCTGGAAAAGGGGCTGAAGCAGCGCGTGCTCGCCCTCAACATGTTCCTGCGCGACATCTATCACGGCCGCGACATCCTGCGCGCCAACATCATCCCGGAAGACATGATCTTCCAGAATCCGGTGTTCCGCCCGGAGATGAACGGCCAGGACGTGCCGCACGATGTGTATGTGCATATCGCCGGCATCGACATCATCCGGACCGATCCGGAAAACTTCATCGTATTGGAGGACAACGCGCGCACGCCCTCGGGCGTGTCCTACATGCTGGAAAACCGCGAGATCATGATGCGGCTGTTTCCGGACCTGTTCGCCCGTCACCGTGTCGCGCCGGTGGAGCGCTATCCGGACGAGCTGTTGGCGGCGCTGCGCTCGGTCGCGCCGCGTGGTGCCGCGGCCGAGCCGACGGTGGCGCTGATGACGCCCGGCATCTACAACTCAGCCTATTACGAACATTCTTTCCTCGCCGACAAGCTCGGCATCGAACTCGTCGAAGGGCGCGACCTCATCGTCAAGAACGATGAAGTCTTCATGCGCACGACCGAGGGGCTGAAACGCGTCGACGTGATCTACCGCCGCGTCGATGACGATTTCCTCGACCCCCTCACCTTCCGCCCGGACTCCGCGCTCGGCGTGCCCGGGCTGATGTCGGCCTATGCCGCCGGCAATATCACGCTCGCCAATGCGGTCGGGACCGGGATCGCCGACGACAAGGCGATCTATTCCTACATGCCCGACATCGTGAAATTCTATCTCTCCGAAGAGCCGATCCTGAAGAACGTGCAGACCTGGCGCTGCCGCGAGCCGCAGGATCTTGCCTATGTGCTCGACCATCTCGACGACCTCGTCGTGAAGGAAGTGCACGGCTCCGGCGGCTACGGCATGCTGATCGGGCCGGCCGCGACGAAAGCAACCATCGAGGCGTTCCGCGACAAGCTCAAGCGCGAGCCCGAAGGCTTCATCGCCCAGCCGACATTGGCGCTGTCGACCTGCCCCACCTGCTCCGAAAAAGGGCTGGCGCCGCGCCATGTCGATCTGCGCCCGTTCGTGCTGACCGGCAGCGAGCGCGTCACCATCGTGCCGGGCGGGCTGACGCGGGTGGCGCTGAAGGAAGGCTCGCTCGTGGTCAATTCCAGCCAGGGCGGCGGCACCAAGGACACCTGGATATTGGACGAGTAGAGGGTTTAGCTTTCGCATGCTGTCGCGCACCGCCGAAAACCTGTACTGGCTCGCCCGCTATGTCGAGCGCGCGGAATATCTCGCGCGCACCATCGACGCCACCTTGCGCGTCACGGCGCTGCCGGCCGCCTATATCGGCAAGACCAACGAATGGGATTCGGCGCTGATGACCGCCGGCGTCGGCCAGAGTTTTTACAACCACTACCAGGAAGCCAACGAGGCGAACGTCGTCGAATATCTGTCGTTCGCATCAGACAATCCTTCCTCGATCAAGAACTGCATCGAGGCGGCCCGGCTCAATGCGCGCTCGGTGCGGACAGCGCTGACCAGCGAGATGTGGGACACCATCAATGCCGCCTGGATCGAGCTGCAGGCGGTCTGGTCCAAGGGCACCGGAAGTCGAGAGGATCTGGCAAAGTTCCTGCGCTTCGTGCAGGAGACATCGCTGCGTTTCGACGGCTCGGCCTATCGGACCATGCTGCGCAATGATGCCTATTGGTTCTCGCGGCTGGGCGTGCATCTGGAGCGCGCCGACAACACCGCGCGCATTCTCGACGTGAAATATCACGTGCTGCTGCCCGAGGAGGAGCATATCGGCGGCCCGCTCGACTATTACCAGTGGACCTCGATCCTGCGCTCGGTGTCGGCGCTGACGGCCTATCACTGGGTCTATCGCGAGACGCTCAAGCCCTGGCTGATCGCCGACCTGTTGATCCTCAACGACACGCTGCCGCGGTCGCTGGCGAGCTGCTACGGCAACCTGGTGCGCAACCTCGACCAGATCGGCGTCGCCTATGGCCGCCAGGGTGCCGCCCAGCGCCACGCCCGCGGCATCCGCAACAGGCTCGAGCACAGCCATATGGACGATATCTTCCAGCACGGCGTGCATGAATTCATCCAGGAGTTCATCGCAGACAATTCACGCCTGGGTGAGATCATAACGAGGCAATATCTGATTTAATGGGCTAAGATGCCCGCAGCCACACGCCCGCCCGTCATGGCCGGGCTTGTCCCGGCCATCCACGTCTTGCTATGCCGGCCAAGTGATGAGGACGTGGATGCCCGGGACAAGCCCGGGCATGACGATCCCAACCTGATGTTGGTACGCCATGCGCCTGCGAATTGCCCACACCACGACCTATCGCTACGAGCCCCAGGCTTCCGGCGTGATCCAGATCCTCCGGATGACGCCGACGAGCCATGACGGTCAGTACGTCGCGGACTGGCAGATCGACGTCTCGACCGACAGCAGGCTCGACACGCATGAGGATGCGTTCGGCAATGTCACGCATGTGCTGACCCACGGCCCGCTCGCCGACCTCACCATCCATTGCGAGGGGCAGATCGAGACCCACGACACCGGCGGCGTGCTGCGCGGCACCGACGAGCGCTTTCCGCCAAGCCTGTTCCTGCGCCCGACCGCGCTCACCGAGGTCAATCCGGCGATGGCCGCCCTCACCCGCGAGTTGCGCTCGGAGGCCGATGGCGATGTGCTCGGGTTCCTGCATGCGCTGATGGTGCAAATCTACGAGGGCTTGGCGTTCGACGAGGACCCGACCAACAGCGGCACCACGGCGGCGGAAGCGTTCGCGCTGAAGCGCGGCGTGTGCCAGGACTACGCGCATATCTTCATCACCTGCGCGCGCTCCGGCGGCGTGCCGGCCCGCTTCGTCTCCGGCCACTTCTTCCGTTCCGACGGCACGGTCAACCAGGCCGCCGGCCATGCCTGGGCGGAAGCCTATGTGCCTGGTCTCGGCTGGATTGGCTTCGATGCCGCCAACGGCATCTGCACCACCGATGCCCACGCCCGCGTCGCCGTCGGTCTCGACTATCTCGGCGCCGCCCCGGTGCGCGGCACCCGTTATGGCGGCGGCACCGAGACGCTCACCGTCGCAGTCAAGGTCGAGCAGGCCGGCCGTCCCGGCCAATGGCAATCGCAATCGCAGTCGCAGTGAGAGACGCAGGCAGGGCCTCATCGATTCGCGCATCGTTGAACTACTCTCGCGCGACCAAGATTTCCCGCGATAGCTACCAACTATTCCCAACCAGATAGTTGAAATGGGCATAGCGATACCTGCAAGGCAGCAAAGTGTTGCGGTCAATTTGCAACAGCTTGCGGCATTTCAGCGCGATTGTATCTCGTCTGATGTTCTCGCGTGCGAGTACGTGTGTGCCAGATTCAAAAGCATCGCCGATCAGTTAGCCGATATATTCGAAGCCTTCTAAGAATCATCCCGCATCCGGTTTCGAAAGATTCAAAAGCGCGACAACTCGACGCGGACAGTGTCGACACCTAAGACGCGTGCGGGTGCGAACGTCGCGTGAGGTCAAGGATCAACTCCGCCAGCGCAGCGATCGCCGGATGGGGCACTGACATGCATTGGACTGCACACGATCTCGCACGTCGTGTTATTTTGTTTTCGCAATTTAACGTATTCAATGGTTCTGCAAGCATGCTGGCGCTCGGCGCCCTGCTGCTCTCGGGTTCGCCCGTGGACGCGCAGACCGCCGGCCAATCCGGAGCGTCTCCATTGCCGCCCGTGACGGTCGATGCGCCGACGCGCCCGCAGCGCGCGGCACCGCAACGCAGGGCGGCCGCTTCGCGGAGTGGAGCGAGCCAGCGCCGCGACCGGCAAGCCGCCAATCCTTCGGCGCAATCGCAGTCAAGGCCTGCGACGGTCTCAACCGCGGAGCGCGTCAACGCCGGCACCAACGGCTTCGTCGCAAGCCGGGCCTCGGGCGCCACCAAGACCGACGCGCCGATCATGTCGACGCCGGGCTCGGTCGCCGTGATCACCCGTAGCGAGATGGATGTTCGCCAGGCGCAGAGCATCCGCGATCTCCTGCGCTACGCGCCCGGCATCTATTTCAGCAACGATACCGACTTCCGCTACCAGCAAGCTAACGCACGCGGATTCGCCGTCGAGCAATATCTGGACGGCCTGCGCCTGCAGGGCGGGCCGTTCGGCGCGCCGCGCATCGATCCCTATCTGCTCGAGCGCGCCGAACTCATCACCGGCCCGGCGTCGATCCTTTACGGCGCGGCTTCGCCCGGCGGCATCCTCAACCTCGTCAGCAAGCGCCCGACCGAAAATCCCTTCGGCGAGGTCCAGCTGCAAACCGGCACGTTCGACCGCATCCAGGGCGCGTTCGACGTCGGCGGCCCCGTGGACAAGGAAAAGACCCTGCTCTACCGCGTCACCGGCATCGGACTTAGCGCCAACACCCAGGTCGACAATATCGGCGAGGAGAAATACGCGATCGCGCCGGCCTGGACCTGGCGGCCGGATATCGACACCACCATCACCTTCCTCACGAGCTATCGGCAGGACCCGAAGGGCGGCGCCTTTGCGCTGCTGCCGATCCAGGGCACGCTGGTGCCGGGCACCTATGGGCAAATTCCCCGGAACTTCTTCGCCGGCGACTTCAACTATGAGAGCCTGAAATACAAGCAGGCGACCATCGGCTACGAATTCGAGCACCGCTTCGACGACATCTTCACGGTGCGCCAGAACGTGCGCTATCTGCACAACGAGCTCAATTACATCGAGGTGCAGCCCAGCGCCTTCACAACAACGGGCGCCGGCCCCACCCTCCGCCTGGCCGACGGCCGCACCATCAGGCGAAACTATTTCTCCACCAACGAAAACCTCAACACCTTCGCGGCAGACAACCAACTGCAGGCCAAGTTCAACATGGGCTCGCTGCAGCACACCGTGCTCGCGGGCTTCGACTATCAGCGTTTCGACTTCAATAATCTGGCACGCTTCGCCCCCACCAACACGCTCGACATCGTTGCGCCAAACTACACCCAGAACATCGCGGTCCCGACATCGGCGTTCCAGAACCTGGACCAGCACCTCGAGCAGCGCGGGGTCTATGTGCAGGACGAGGCGAAGCTCGGCAAGCTGACCGTGCTCGGCGGCATCCGCTACGACTGGGCCGAAGGTAATACGCTCAATCTCGGCACCCGCGTCCTCAACAATGACGAGAAGTCGAGCGGCCGCATCGGCGCGATCTACAATTTTGACGTCGGGGTTGCTCCTTACGTCAGCTATTCGACCTCGTTCCAGCCGACCAGCGTGGGTGTGCTGTCCAACGGCCAGCCCTATAAGCCGACCACGGGCGAGCAGGTCGAGGTCGGCGTCAAGTACCAGCCGGTGGGCTACAACCTGATATTCACCGCCGCGGTCTACGATCTGAAGCAGCAGAACGTGGTGAGCGCGATTGCCGGCCCCGGCATCCCGCCCAACTCCACCGCCCAGGTCGGCGAGGTCACCTCGCGAGGCTTCGAGGGATCGGTGGTCGGAAGCCCCCTGCCCGGCTTGAGCCTGCGCGGGCAATACTCCTACCTCGACAACCGGATCACCGCGCCACTGGACGTCGACTACGGCAAGGTGCTCGCCAATACGCCGATGCACACGGCCTCGCTGTGGGCCAACTACGTGGTGCAGAATGGTCCGGCGGTCGGCTTCGGCTTCGGCGGCGGTGTCCGCTACATGAGCGACATGTACACGACCAACGCCAACAATCTCACCGTGCCGACCATCGTCGCAAACAGCCCCCTGCTGGCCAACATCATTCCCGCCAGCACGACCTTTGACGCGGCGCTATCCTATGATTTCGGGATGCGGTTCAATGAGCTGAAGGGGTTGAGCGCGGCGCTGAACGTCAACAACGTGTTCGACCGTAGCTACGTCTCGCTCTGCACGGCGGGCGGTTGCCGCTGGGCGGTCGGCCGCACGGTGTTGGCAACAATGACCTACCGATGGTGATGGGATGACCGCGCAGTCCGTGAAATGGTGGTCGCTGGTCCATAAATGGACCAGCCTTGTCTGCACGCTGTTCATGCTGATGCTGTGCATCACGGGTCTGCCGCTGATCTTTCACGATGAGATCGACGACCTTTTTAAGCCGGAGATCGCCGCGCGCGAACTTCCACCCGATACCCCGGAAGCCTCGCTGAGCAGGCTGATTGACGCGGCAAAGGCGCGCCATCCGGAACGCTACGTCCAAATCCTGAACTGGGACGACGACCACGCCAATGTCGTCAACGTCTTCCTGTCGCAGACGCCGGTGCCACCGCCGGGACAGCGCTTCTTGAAGCTGTCCTTCGATTCGCGGACCGCCGAGATCCTCGGGGAAGACGCGCAGCAAGGCGGGCTGATGCGGACCATCCGCATCTTCCACCGCGACATGCTGATGGGACTGCCGGGCGAGTTGTTCCTCGGCGTCATGGGCCTGTTGTTCGTGGTCGCCGTCGTCTCCGGCGTCATGCTCTACGCGCCCTTCATGCGCCGGCTCGATTTCGGCGAGGTGCGACGCGCCCGCGCGCGGCGGACCAAATGGCTCGACCTGCACAATCTGATCGGCGCGGTGACGCTGGTGTGGGCGTTCGCCGTCGGCTTCACCGGCGTCATCAATACGATATCACTGCCGCTGTTCAACGCCTGGCGTGCGCAGGTGATGCCGGAATTGATCGCGCCGTATCTCGGCAAGCCGCCGCTCTTGAAATTCGCTTCCATCGATGACGTCGTTGCCACCGCGCGCCAGGCGCTCGGCGACAACACGCCCGTCAGCCTCGTGCTGCCGACCGAAGCGCCGTTCGGCACGCCGCGCCACTTCATCGTCTGGACCAAGGGATCGACGCCGATCACCTCGCGCTTGTTCACGCCGGTGCTGGTCGATGCAGAGACCGCGCAACTCGTCACCGCGAAGGGATTGCCGTGGTACTTGCGGACACTGCAGGTGTCGCGCCCGCTGCATTTCGGCGATTACGGCGGCCTGCCGCTCAAGATCATCTGGGCGCTGCTCGATCTCGCCACCATTGTCGTGCTCGCGAGCGGCATCTATCTCTGGCTCGGCAAGCGCAGGCCGGCTGGTGCGGCAAGGCAAGCTCCATCCTCGCCGGCCGCCGCGGCGGCATCGCTGGCGGGTTCGTGAATCGTCTCCGGCGGAGCGTCGACCGCGCTGATCGAGATCGCCGCACGCCCCACTCGCGGAAACGTTAGCGCCGCGTTACAGCCGTAATCCAGAGCGACCTCGCTGAAACCATGCGGTAGCGCCGCGTCTCCATTCTCTCGTGCGACACCTTTACCGCAAGAGAGGTCGAGACAAATGCTCCATCAAGACCAATTTCGTGACCTTCGTACCCTGACGGCGCCGGACAGCAACAAGACCGTGCTGGCCGGCATCCGGAACCTGACTCCCGAGATCACGGCTCGCGCCGCCGAGATCGAAGCTGCCCGCCGCATTCCGCCCGACCTGGTCGATCGGCTCAAATCGATCGGCATCTTTCGGCTGTTCGTGCCGAGGGGCTATGGCGGAATGGAACTTGCCTTGCCGGAAGGGTTGGAGGTCATCCGGGCTCTGGCCCGGCTTGACGGTTCGATCGGGTGGATCGCGATGGTGGCTGGCGGGGGCAGTCTTTTCGCGACCTGGGGAGCACGTGAAACCTACGAGCGCATCTATCGGAACGGACCGGACGTACCCATCTGCGGATCCGCGCAGCCGGCTGGAACGGCCGAGCCTAGGGCGGGCGGCTTCCGGGTGAGCGGCCGATGGCCATTCGCGAGCGGCTGCAAGCACGCAGAGTGGATGGCTGGGTTCTGCATCATGACCGACGAAAACGGCAAACCGCTCGCCGGTCCGCACGGGCAGCCGGTGGTTCGCGGCTTTGCGTTGCCGGCGCAGAACTGGGAAATCGAGGATACCTGGCATGCGGCCGGTCTGAAGGGAACCGGCAGCCATCACATTGTGCTGCGCGATGTACTGGTTCCCGAGGCCAACTTCTTCGATGTCGAACGCGGCATGCCTTGCGTGCCGGGTCCGCTCTATCCGGCGGTCAGGCAATTGGTGCCGATATTTCACGGTGCGGTCGCCGTCGGCATAGCTGAAGGCGCCGTCGACGAATTGGTGGCGCTGGCCCATACGGGACGGCAGCAGTTCCGGGCAATCACGCCGATGCGCGACTCCGAGATATTCCAGTTCGAGCTTGGCCGCATTTCCGCTGATGTCAGGGCAGCGCAGGCCTTTTGCGAGGCGCAGACCGCAAGCCTTTGGCACCACGCTTTGGCGGGAACGCTGAACGACGAAGGCCTTGTTGTCGAGAGCACGCAGGCCGCGACTTGGATCGCCGCCACCTGCGTTCGGATAGTCGACGCGTGTTTCGCGCTTGCCGGAAGCAGCGCGGTCTATGAGACTTCGCCGCTGCAGCGGCGCCTGCGCGACGCGCACGTCGCCGCGCAGCACGCCGCTGTGCAACAACGGCAGTATGTTGCTGGCGGCAAACTGCTCCTTGCAGGCTCGGCGCAGGATGCCGGACAGGCATGATGATGATAGGCTACGCTAAACCATATTTGCCGTCACCATCTGGCTGAAGGGCCCCGGGAGCGCGCATCGATCATGAATCTGAATCGACGTCACTTCGTCATCGCCGCTCTCGCCAGTCTGGCGTCGCTCGACCGCGCCGCCGCAGTCGAGCGATGGCAGACCCTGCCGGCGACACCGGCACCAGTTGCCGGGCGCAGCGCGCAAGCGCAGGTGAACGGTATCAGCCTGTATTACGCCGAACTCGGCGAAGGAAGCCCGGTGGTCTTTCTCCATGGCGGGCTTTCCAATTCCGATTACTTCGGCCTGCAGGTGCCGGAGGTCGCGCGCAGGCATCGCGTCATTCTGGTCGACAGCCGCGGCCATGGCCGCAGCACGCGCAACGCGCAGCCGTTCGGATACGACCTGATGACGGATGATGTCGTCGCGCTGCTCGATCACCTGCAGATCCCGCGCGCGGCGATCGTCGGCTGGAGCGACGGCGCCATCATCGGATTGGATATGGCGATGCGCCATCCCGATCGGGTCAGTCGCGTGTTTGCGTTCGGCGCCAACACCCAGACGTCAGGCTTGAAGCCGGACGTCGACAAGGACCCGACCTTCGCGCAGTTCATCGCGCGCGCAAAGACCGAGTATGAGCGCCTCTCGCCGACGCCTGGGGAATTCGACCAGTTCCTGCACCAGATCGAGAAGATGTGGGAGACCCAGCCGAACTGGACCGACGAGCAGTTGCGCGCGATCCGCACCCCCGTGCTGATCGCGGACGGCCAGTATGACGAGGGCATCAAGCGCGAGCATACCGAATACATGGCCGCGACCATTCCCGGCGCCGGCCTGCTCATCCTTCCCAATGTCAGCCACTTCGCGTTCCTGCAGGATCCTGCGCTGTTCAACGCGGCGCTGCTGGATTTTCTGGAAGGCTAGCGCGACGTCCTCACCTCCCCTGGGGAGGTCGGATCGCATCGCCAGATGCGATCCGGGTGAGGGCTCTCTCCCCACGGAAAGTCCCATCGTGGAGACACCCTCACCCCCGGCCCTCCCGGAGCGAGCTTTGCTCGTCTCTCCCGCAAGCGGGAGAGGGAGAGCAGCTTCCATCGCGGAGGCAATGCCGTTCCCTGGGGAATTGGGGTTGGATCACATCCCGAAATTGGCTACTAGTTTGGCGCCGAGACGTTCGGACTTTCGGGGACGGAAATGACCTATTGCTGCGGAATCCTGGTGCGCGATGGCCTCGTCATGATCGCCGACACCCGCACCAATGCCGGTCTCGACAACGTCTCGACCTTCCGCAAATTGCACATCTTCTCCCAGCCCGGCGAACGGATCATGGCGATCGCCAGCGCCGGCAATCTCGCCATCAGCCAGTCGGTGCTGTCGACGCTGACGGAAGGCATGGAAGACCCTGAAACCGGAGAGGTCGAGACGCTCCTGAACGCGCCGACCATGTTCCAGGCCGCGCAGCGCATCGGCCGTGCCATCCGCGCAGTGCACGCGACCGAAGGCGAGGCGCTGAGGTCGGAAGACGTCTCTTTCGATGTCTCGTTCTTGTTCGGCGGCCAGATCAAGGGCTCGCGGATGCGGTTGTTCATGATCTACACTGCCGGTAACTTCATCGAATGCACCACCGACACGCCCTACCTGCAGATCGGCGAACACAAATACGGCAAGCCGGTGCTCGACCGCGCCATGCACTACGATGTCGAGCTCTATGAGGCGCTGAAGACCGGATTGATCTCGATGGATTCGACGATGCGCTCCAACCTCGGCGTCGGACTGCCGATCGACGTGCTGGTGGTGCGCAACGACGCCTGCGAGGCCGACCTCAATCACCGGATCGAGGCGGGCGAACCCTATTTCCACGATCTCCGCTCGCGCTGGTCGGCGGCGCTCCGCGCGGCGCATCGGAATATCCCGAGACCGCCGTACAAGACCGAAACTGAATCCAAGAAACAATAAGGAAGGAAACGATGGCCGAAGCAGGAAAGAGAATAGCTGTGGTTACCGGAGCCGGCACCGGCGTCGGACGCGCGGCATCGCTGGCGCTGATCAATGCCGGCTTCACCGTGGTGCTGGCCGGCCGTCGGCTGGACATGCTGCAGGAGACGCAGAAGCTCGGCGGCGATGCCAGCAAGAGCCTGTGCGTGCCGGCGGACATGACCGATCCCGCCTCGATCGCGGCCCTGTTCGCCAAGGTGACGGACACCTATGGCCGGCTCGACCTGCTCTTCAACAATGCAGGCATGGGCGCGCCGCCGGTGAACTTCGAGGATTTGCCGCTGGCGCAGTGGCAGGCGGTGCTGAACACCAACCTCACCGGCCCGTTCCTGTGCACCCAGCACGCCTTCCGCATCATGAAGGACCAGACCCCGCGCGGCGGGCGCATCATCAACAACGGCTCGATCTCCGCGCACGCGCCGCGGCCGTTCTCCGCCGCCTACACCGCGACCAAACACGCGATCACCGGCCTGACCAAGGCGTCCAATCTCGATGGCCGCATGTACGACATCGCGGTCGGCCAGATCGACATCGGCAATGCCGCGACCCCAATGACCGACCGCATGGTCGACGGCGTGCTGCAGCCCGACGGCCGCAAGATGCCGGAGCCGCGGATGGACGCGAAGGCGGTCGGCGATGCCGTGGCCTACATGGCCAACCTGCCGCTCGACGCCAACGTGCTGTTCATGACGGTAATGGCAAGCAAGATGCCGTTTGTGGGGCGGGGTTAAGCGCCCCCGCTCTCACCGTCATTGCGAGCGAAGCGAAGCAATCCACCTCTCCACTCGCGGAGACAGTGGATTGCTTCGTCGCTTTGCTCCTCGCAATGACGGTGGCGGAAGCGGCGTCCACAGAAACAACATCCAGAACAAAGGAAGTTCACCGCACCCGAACGGAGCGGCATTGCACTTGCAGATCGTGCTGCCATAATCGTTCGGGAGATCTGTGAATGTTACAACTGCAATCGGCGTTCGGGGTGGTGGCGCTGCTCCTGATCGCCTGGGCGTTCAGCGAGAAGCACCGCGCGGTGTCGGTCCGGCAGGCGATCGTCGGACTAATCGTGACGCTGGTCACCGCGCTGGTGCTGATCAAGGTGCCGCTGGTGGCATCGGCGTTCGGCGCGATCAACGAGGCCGTCGGCGTCATCGCCGCTGCCTCGCGCGCCGGCACCTCCTTCGTGTTCGGCTATATCGGCGGCGCGCCGCTGCCGTTCGACCTCAAGGCACCGGGCGCGGACTTCATCCTCGCCTTCCAGGCGCTGCCGATCGTGCTGGTCATGAGCGTGCTGACCACGCTCCTGTTCTACTGGCGTGTGCTGCCGCCGATCGTGCGCGGCATGGCCTGGCTGTTGGAGCGGACGCTCGGCGTCGGCGGCGCGGTCGGGCTCTCCACCGCAGCCAACATCTTCCTCGGCATGGTGGAAGCGCCGCTGTTCATCCGGCCCTATCTTGCACAGCTCACCCGCGCCGAATTGTTCCTGGTGATGACGGGCGGCATGGCCGGGATCGCCGGCACCGTGCTGGTGCTCTACGCCACCCTGCTCGCGCCGCTGATCCCGGATGCCGCGGCGCATTTCGTCATCGCCTCCGTGTTAGGGGCGCCAGCAGCGATCCTGGTCAGCCTGATCATGGTGCCGGAGACGTCCGATCAGCGCACCGGCGGATCGCTCGAACCCGGAACCTCCAGCGATCCCGAGATGCACGCGTCCTCGACGATGGATGCCATCGTCAAGGGCACCGCGGCCGGGCTTGAACTGTTGCTCAACATCGTCGCGATGCTGCTGGTGCTGGTGGCGCTGGTCTATCTCGTCAACGCGATGCTCGGGATCCTGCCTGAGATCGGCGGCGCGAAAATTTCGCTGCAGCGCCTGCTTGGCTACGTCATGGCGCCGGTGTGCTGGCTGATGGGCCTGCCGTGGTCGCAGGCCATCACCGCGGGAAGCCTGATGGGCACCAAGACCGTGCTGAACGAATTGATCGCCTATGTCGATCTGTCGAAGCTTCCAACCGGCGCGCTGGATCCGCGCTCGCGCCTGATCATGCTCTATGCGATGTGCGGCTTCGCCAATTTCGCAAGCCTCGGCATCATGATCGGCGGCCTCAACACGATGGCGCCGACGCGGCGCGAGGAGATCAATGCGCTCGGCCTGAAGTCGATCGTATCGGGCACGCTGACGACCTGCCTGATGGGCGCGATCGTGGGGATGTTGACCTGACCTGTCATTCCGGGGCGTCCGAAGGACGAACCCGGAATCCATTTCACCACTTGCGCTTGCGGCCCGATGGATTCCGGGTTCGCGCTGCGCGCGCCCCGGAATGACGGCGGTGGTTAGGTCGTCAACTCCACCGTCTTGAACTCAGCCGGCAGGATGATCTCGAGCAGTTCGACATCATCGGAATAATCGAGGATCATGTGCTTGATCTTCGGCGGCTGGGTCCAGGCGCTGCCTTGCTGCATCAACGTCTCGCCCTGCCCTTCCATGTAGGTCTTCACCCAACCCTTGAGCACATAGACCATCTGGAATTGGACGTCGTGGTAATGCAGCTTCGACACCTCTTCCGGATTGCACGGCCCGACCAGCCGGATCACATGCGCCTGCGCGAGCCCGTGCGAGGCGTCAGCAATTCCGAGATCGCGATATTGCGCATAAGCGCGTAGCCCATCGGCCTTGAAGTCTTCCTCGCGATGATGGCTGATCGCGATGCGCTGCTTCGGCCGCGCCTTGTGCGCCGCCTTGGATACGCGGCCCTTGGACTTGATCGCCTTGCGGGCGGTGGATTTGGCGGCGGTCTTGTGGCCGATCCACTTCTTCCGGACCGCCGTCTTGGCTGCGGGTCTTGATGCCGCCTTCTGTTTAGCCATGGCGTGCCTCCCTATTGCAGGCGTCCGCGACGCGGACGCGTCGGAGGGAACGTTACCACCGTTCCGCCCGGCGGCAATCGGTCTTGGCGCCTTACTTGGCGTCTCAGTGCAACCGAAAGACGCCGTCGACGGCGCGCAGCTCAGCCGGCTTGATCAGCTTGGAATGCGCGACGGTCACCGAGTGCAGCGGCCCCTCAAGCTTCTCCTGCCAGAAGGCAAGGAAATCCTGCAGCGCCGGGAATTTCGGGAAGAGATCGTAATTCTGCCAGACGTAGGTCTGCAGCAGCGAAGGATGGTCCGGCATCCGATAGAGGATCTGCGCCGTCGTCAGCCCGTACCCCAGCATCTGCTTCCGGAAATCGTCGGAAACAACCCCACCAACCCGCGAGACCATATGCCAACCTCCGCTTTCGAAGGAGCGCATTCACGGGATGGCTTTCCTGCCGGAGCCACCCCGGCGGAGATGCGCTCACATGAGAGAAATGTGACGCATGCGACCAACTCATCACAAGCCTAAATGTTTAACGGGCTGTTGAAAAATCGTGCGTTAGCAGCAACTTAGCGCACGTGCTAATACGGGTCTCGCCGCTCGCCCGGAGATCAGTTAATGATGATAAACGATACTGGCAGGCGGCAATTTCGAGTGCCAATTTTTCTGCTAGAAGCCCTTGCCCCCACGCAAAGTCTGGCCTATTTCCATCGCAGCTAGCTTGGCACTCGCCAAGGTAGACTGCTAACGCTCCAGAATTCTACAGCATCCAGAATAGCTTAGGAGGACTGCATGAGTTTCCGTCCGCTTCACGACCGCGTCGTGGTCAAGCGCATCGACGCCGAAGAGAAGACTGCAGGCGGCATCATCATCCCAGACACTGCCAAGGAAAAGCCCTCGCAGGGCGAAGTCGTCGCCGTCGGCCCAGGCGGCCGCGACGAGGCCGGCAAGCTGATCCCGATCGACCTCAAGGTTGGCGATCGCGTGCTGTTCGGCAAGTGGTCCGGCACCGAGGTCAAGATCGACGGCGTAGATCTGTTGATCATGAAGGAAAGCGACATCATGGGCGTCCTCGACGTCCCCGCTTCCAAGAAGAAGGCGGCCTAAGGCCCTCCCTCCCAGGATAAATCCCTCAAGGAAAAACACACATGGCAGCTAAAGAAGTCAAATTCTCCGTCGAGGCGCGCGACAAGATGCTGCGCGGCGTCGACATCCTCGCGAATGCGGTGAAGGTCACCCTCGGCCCGAAGGGCCGCAACGTCGTGCTCGACAAGTCGTTCGGCGCTCCCCGCATCACCAAGGACGGCGTCACCGTCGCCAAGGAGATCGAGCTCGAGGACAAGTTCGAGAACATGGGCGCGCAGATGGTGCGCGAAGTCGCCTCCAAGTCCGCTGATGCGGCCGGCGACGGCACCACCACCGCCACCGTGCTGGCGGCTGCAATCGTCAAGGAAGGCGCCAAGTCCGTCGCCGCCGGCATGAACCCGATGGACCTCAAGCGCGGCATCGACCTCGCGGTCGAGGCTGTGGTTGCGGACCTGCAGAAGAACTCCAAGAAGGTCACCTCCAACGACGAGATCGCCCAGGTCGGCACCATCTCCGCCAACGGCGACGCCGAGATCGGCAAGTTCCTCTCCGACGCCATGAAGAAGGTCGGCAATGAGGGCGTGATCACGGTCGAGGAAGCCAAGTCGCTGGAGACCGAGCTCGACGTCGTCGAGGGCATGCAGTTCGACCGCGGCTACATCTCGCCCTACTTCGTCACCAACGCCGACAAGATGCGCGTTGAGATGGACGACGCCTACATCCTCATCAACGAGAAGAAGCTCTCCTCGCTGAACGAGCTGCTGCCGCTGCTCGAGGCCGTGGTGCAGACCGGCAAGCCGCTCGTCATCGTCGCTGAGGACGTCGAAGGCGAAGCCCTCGCCACCCTGGTCGTCAACCGCCTCCGTGGCGGCCTGAAGGTCGCAGCCGTCAAGGCTCCGGGCTTCGGCGATCGCCGCAAGGCCATGCTGCAGGACATCGCGATCCTGACCGGCGGCCAGGCGATCTCGGAAGACCTCGGCATCAAGCTCGAGAACGTCACGCTGCAGATGCTCGGTCGCGCCAAGAAGGTGATGATCGACAAGGAGAACACCACGATCGTCAACGGCGCCGGCAAGAAGGCCGACATCGAGGCGCGCGTGGCGCAGATCAAGGCGCAGATCGAGGAGACCACCTCGGACTACGACCGTGAGAAGCTGCAGGAGCGTCTCGCCAAGCTCGCGGGCGGCGTCGCGGTGATCCGCGTCGGCGGCGCGACCGAGATCGAGGTGAAGGAGCGCAAGGATCGCGTTGATGACGCGATGCACGCGACCCGTGCAGCCGTCGAAGAAGGCATCGTTCCGGGCGGCGGCGTCGCCCTGCTCCGTGCTTCCGAGCAGCTCAAGGGCATCCGCACCAAGAACGACGACCAGAAGACCGGCGTCGAGATCGTGCGCAAGGCGCTGTCGGCGCCGGCCCGCCAGATCGCGATCAACGCGGGTGAAGACGGCTCCGTCATCGTCGGCAAGATCCTCGAGAACAAGACCTACGCTTACGGCTTCGACTCGCAGACCGGCGAATACGCCGATCTGGTCAAGAAGGGCATCATCGACCCGACCAAGGTCGTGCGCGCCGCGATCCAGAACGCAGCCTCCGTGGCGGCGCTGCTGATCACCACCGAGGCGATGGTCGCCGAAGTGCCGAAGAAGGGCGGCGCCGGCCCCGCAATGCCTCCGGGTGGCGGCATGGGCGGCATGGACTTCTAAGCAGTCCTCGCTTCCAGCGATCCACGACATGCAAAACCCCGGCAGCAATGCCGGGGTTTTTGTTTTTGCCGGTCTTGATCTTCCTCATAAGCCAACCGTACCATCCGGTGTCATTCCGGGGCGGCGCGCAGCGCCGAGCCCGGAATCCATTTCGCCGCTTGCGCAGAGCTCTCCGCTCGCGCCGGATCGCGAATACCGAGCGTTCTGCCGGCGCAACTCATTTTGGCGGCTGCAGCTCGACATCGTAGCGCGCGTAGATACGGGCGAGCGTGCCGTCGGCCAGCAATGCCTCCAGCACAGCGTCGATGCCCTGTCGCAGCTTTTCGTCTGGGCTGAGCATCCCGACAGCGACATTCCAGTTCAGGTCCGGCTCGTCCTCGAAGGCTGGGATGCGGCGGACGCGTGCATTGGGATGGTTGTGATTGAACCAGCCGATTGCGGCGGGCGTGACCGCCGCGGCATCGATCTCGCCGTTGGCCAGCGCGTCCATGATGTCGTCCTCGAACGCGAATGGCGAAGCCTTGATCCCTCGCTTGCCGAGCGTCATGGACGCGATCGAGCCGACCTGCACGCCGACCCGCTGCTCCGATCCCAACTCCGCCAGCGACGCCACGGTGGAGTTTGCTCCAACCGCCAGCGCGACGCCGCTGCGGTGATAGGGCCGCGACATGCGTAAGCCCACCTCTGCCAGCACCGCGCGGTCGGCGATCGCATCGAGGATGACGTCGCAATCGGCGCGGCGGTACTGAAAGCTGTTGATCACCCAGTGCTGCTCCAGCGAGACCTCGAGCCGTTTCGCCAGCTCCCTGGCGATTTCGACCTGGAACCCTGGAACGTCACCGTGCCTGCTGGCGAACGGCAGCGCGTTGGGGTGCGCGCAGAGCGTGAGCGCACCGCGCTGGTGGATCGCTTCGAGCGAACGCGCCGTGGCATCGCTGGCGCCGCACAAGGCCAGCAGGCTTGCGAGAACAACAAATCGCATCGCCGGCATCACTCCTCGAGCGCGCGGATATACGCCACGATCGCCATGATCTGGCTCTCCGAAAAGGCGCCACCGAAGGCCGGCATGGCGCCGGGCTTGCCCTTCCTGATCCGCTCCGCGAGAAAATCGTCGTCGCGTTTCGTGCCGGCGAGCTTCGGTCCCTTGCCGGCGGCGCGGCCACCGTTCTGGTGGCAGAAGCCGCATGAGGTTGCGAACATTGTGCCACCCTCGATGTCGCTCTCCTTGGCCGACTGATCTTGGTTGGGAGCCTGGCTTTGCTGCGCGCGGACGCCCAACGGCCACGAGGACTGCAACAACAGCGCAATGCCAGTGGCGAGAAAAATTGATTTCGACATTCGCATCAGGATTGCAGCGGTGGGACGCAACAGCATCCCACCGCCTCCCCGTTATGATTGTTACTTCAGCGAAAAGACGACGAGCGCGCCGGCATCCTTCGGCATGCTCTTGTAGGGTTCGCCGAACAGCGCCGGAAATTCATCGGCCACCATGCCGCCCCATCCGGCCGGCACCGCGATGTACTGCTTGCCGCCAGCGGTGTAGCTGATGATGCCGCCATTGTGGCCGACGCCATTATAGTGCGACCACAATTCCGACCCGGTCTCGGCATTGTAAGCGTGCAACACGCCGCGCGAGTCCGGCACGAACACCAGATTGCCGCCGGTGGCGAGCACGCTGGCGAGCGGCGGCTCGCTGAAGGTGACCTCCCATTTCTTGTCGCCCGTCACCGGGTCGCGGGCACTGAGGTGTCCGCGCGCCGGCCCGTCCGGCGGCGGGACCAGCTTGAAGTTGGCGCCGATGTTGAGCTGCGCCATCGGCTCGGTGATTGGCGTGGTCTTCACCACGTCCACGTCCATGCACCATTCCTGTCCGAGCTTGTACCAGAGGCCAGTCTTCGGGTTGTAGGAGCCCGCGTTCCAACTGATGCCGCCGGCGATCGCCGGGCAGAGCGGCGAGCTCGTCTGGCCGAGCGACAGATCGCGCCGACCGATCAGTTCGCCGGTCTTCGGGTCGATATCCTTCACGAAGTTGATGTTCTTGGCGAGCCGCCAGACGTTCTGCACCTTCCCGTTAGTGCGATCGTAGACGAAGACGAAACCGCCCTTGTTCGGATGCACGACGAGCTTGCGGCCGTCACGGTCGATCATCAGGAATTCACCGACCGCCGAGTCGAAGTCCCAGGCGTCATGCGGCAGCTCCTGGTGATAGAACTTCAGCTTTCCGGTATCGGGGTCGAGTGCGATCACCGAGGTGGTGTAGAGGTTGGTGCCCGGCCGCGGCCCGCTCTTTTGCCAATCCGCGCCGGACCAGTCGTAGAGCGGCGCGGGATTCGCCGTGCCCCACCAGATGGTGTTGGTCTCCAGATCGTAGCCGCCCGGCATCCACGCGCCGCCTCCGCCGGTGCGCCAGGATTCATTGCCCCAGGTCGCCTTGGCGTCCTCGGTGCCGGCCACGGTGAAGAATTCCCATTTCTTCTGGCCGGTCTTGATGTCGACGCCGAACAGCGGGCCGCGCGAGGTCCACTCGCCGCCCTGGCTGCCGATGATGACGGTGTCCTTCACCACCAGCGGCGCGCCCGTGAAGCCGACGGTGAGCTTCTTTGAGTCGACCAGGCGCGTGTCCCACGCCGGCTTGCCCGTCTTCATGTCGAGCGCAATGAGACGTCCGTCGACGGTGCCGACGAAGACCTTGCCATCGCCGAGCGCGACGCCGCGATTATACGGCGAGTGCGTTTGCATCGCCACCAGTTGTTCGTCGAGCTCGGGGAAATACGACCAGATGAGCTTGCCGGTCGCGCCATCGAGCGCGTAGACGCGACTGTAGGAGCCCGAGTAGTACAGCACGCCGTCAGCCGCGAGCGGCATCGACTGCAACCCGCGCGTCGAGCGTCCCGGCATATGGATCCAAGCGACCTGAAGATTCTTGACGTTATCAGCGTTGATCTGATCGAGCGCGCTGTAGTGATACGACTTGTAACCGCCGTGGTAGGTCAGCCAATCGTTGGGCGTTTGCTCGGCTGCCTGTAGGCGCGCCGGATCGATCGCCAATGCGGGTGGCGCAACAGCCACAGCGGCCAGCGCGAGTGCCGCACCGCACGTAAGGTACTTGATACCGATTGCCATTGGATTCCTCCCCTTTGATTTTTCATTTTCATGTCAACGGAATTGCATCCCGCCTGCTTCTCGCAGCGGTCTTGTCCTCCCTCTCGTGATTGCCGATTTGTCGTCGCGGCGCGTGCATAGCTCTCCCTCTTGGCGGAGAATGTCGAAGCGCACCCGTGGATAGAAAATAGCCTAGAATGCCCTCTCGAACTGTCAAGCTTCAACACGGCCCCTGGGCGCGGCCTTTTGTGTTCCCCCGCCGAAAGGCGATCGTCTCGGAGTGGATCGATTTTGCCCGGAAATTGCGACCTGTGTTCTCGGATGAATGGATTCCGGGCTCGATGCATCGCATCGCCCCGGAATGACGAGGGATAGACTCTCCTCTCGTCATTCCGGGGCGGCGCACCGCGCCGAACCCGGAATCCATTTCACCGCTTGCGCGGACCTATCCGTTCCGTTCCGCGCAACGACGTAAGGAAGGGCCGCCCGTGGGCGGCCCTTCCTCTCACGCACTCTCCGCGGGCTTCAGGCGAACCAGCCTGGTGAGCAGGGCATCAAAGCCCTGCCCGTCGCCCGCATGCAGGTCGATGCGGCCGACCTTCTCCACCAGTCGCTCCAGCGACTCCAGTTCCTTGAGCCGGAGCAGCAGAGGGTTCTCCTCCATCAGGCGGGCGGTGTTCAGGAGCGAACGCGTCGCCGCGGTCTCCTCCTGCCGGCGGATCAGGTTCGCCTTCGCGACCCGCTCCGCCTCCACCACCTTGTTGACGAGCTCGCGGATCTCGCCGGGCAGGATCACGTCCTTCACGCCGAGCTCCGTCACCTCGACACCAGAGTCCGCGACACGCTCGCGGACATAGTCCCGAAGCTCCGCATCCAGCACCGCCTTCGCCGACAGCACCTCGTCGAGCGTGCGGCCGGCGACCGCCTCGCGGATCGCGAACTGCACCAGGCGGTACAGCCACGCATCCACGTCAGGCACCGTCGCCACCACCCGCTCGGGGTCGACGATCCGGCGAAACGCCGTCAGCGTCACCCGCAGCGCGATGCGATCCTTGGTCAGCATCTCCTGCGCGGTGATCTCGATCGCCTGGGGACGCAGATCGAGGCGCTTCACCTCAATCTTGCGACCGGCGATCCAGAAGGCGTGCCGACCGGGCGCCAGCCGCTCCACCAGACGGCCGTCGACATAGAGCAGGCCAGCCTCGTGGTTCTCGACCACCGCCTCGGTGATGACGCCGATCCGCTGACGCTCGATCATCGCCAGATGCCGCGCGTCGACGCGAGGATCGACCGCCACGTCGATGCGCTCGACGTCAACAGCGGTTGCGACCTTCCAGTAGACGCGCACCTGCCAGGGCGTCATCAGGTGCACGGGACGCCCGTCGAGGCTGACGATCGCGATCTCGTTCGCCTTGGTCTCGACCGCCTCGAACAGCTCCGCCGCAAGATCAGGCCGCGCAGCCTTCAGCACCGCGTAGCGATCCGCGGGGAATTCGGTGCGGACGACGTTGAACATCTCCGCCGTCAGGTGGCCGAAGGGATCGAGCAGGCGATGACGACCGGGCTCAAGCACGCGCTCGAGCCTGCCGTTGCGCGTCAGCAATGCGCGCTCACCATCCTTCACCGTCAACTGCGTCGTCAGCAAATGCCAGGTCATGGCACGCCTCCATCATTGGCGCTCCGGCCTTGCGGCCACAGAGCGGATTTCATCTGCAAAGGATGTCGAGGACGCGGACGCGACTTCCTGAGAGATCGGCGGGCCGAGGTTTGAGCTTGCACGATGACGGGCGCACGCGCGCGAACGCTCGACGCGTGTCGAGCGATCGAACGGAGCCACCCGGCATCAGCGCAAGCGGTATCCACCGCGGCGCAAAGCCGGTTCTCACAGTGTCTAAGTTCGGACGAAAAGCCCTTTTGGGCGATGCGGCCGGACTGCGACTGAAGCGCGCGTCCGGTCCCCTTTCAGAGGTATCAGCGTTTCAGGCTGAAACGGAGCGCTGGAGCGGGATTCGAACCCGCGACCCGATGAGTAATAGTCACCTGCTCTACCAAACTGAGCTATCCTTTGTTGGTGCAAGAGATCGGAATCGAACCGATGCCTTCGGGTGTTACCCCGACGCTCTCCATGAGCCACATCCTGCGTCTTCATTCGGCGGAACACGAAACCGGAAACCGGCCCGCGCCAGTCGGGTCTCAACGAGCCCGAACCCATGGCCTAGCGAAGGAGCGCGCTAATAAATCAAACATCTCCAAGTTGCAAGAGCGCGCGCGAGATTTTTCGTCATGCTGCAGCCGCTGTAGCTCCGCGACCACACAATGAGGTACGGCAATACGGCGACGCTCAATGCACGCGCGAGCCTATGCGCTCGGTGCGGACAATGCCCGTGGGTGAGCGGGAGTAGAAGATCAGCCCGGCGCGACCGATGATGTTTTCGAGCGGGATATAGCCGACGGCCGACATCACGCGGCTGTCGGTCGAATTATCGCGATTGTCGCCGAGCATGAAGAAATGGCCGGCAGGCACGGTGTAGATGCTGGTATTGTCGTAGAAGCCGTTGTCGATACAGTCGAGCGTTTCGTAGCTAACGCCGTTCGGCAGCGTTTCACGCCAACGCCGTGTCGGCTTGGCATTCGGACCATTTCCGCAAGGATCTTCGCCGACGGAATCCGGCAGGCGTTCCCGCGCCATGGCCACATCATTGTTATAGAGTTGCCCCGCCTTCATCTGGATGCGGTCGCCCGGCAAACCCACGACACGTTTGATGTAGTCGACGCGGTCGTCCTTCGGCAGACGGAAGACAACCACGTCGCCGCGCGCAGGGTCCGATCCGAAGATGCGTCCTGAAAACAGCCGGGGAGAAAACGGGAAGGAATAATGCGTGTAGCCGTAGGCGAACTTCGAGACGAACAGGTAGTCGCCTTCCAGCAGCGTCGGGGCCATCGAGCGCGCGGGAATGCTGAAGGGTTGAAACAGCAAACTTCTAAACACCACCGGGGAGAGGATCGGAATCGCGAGCACGACTGCCGCGACGATCAGCAATATCTTACCCCACCGCCGACTTCTTCGGCCCGTTTCCTGCACCAACGTCATGCCCCGCCCCATTCCGACATGTACGTTTTCGAACATACACGGGGCGAAGTTCCGCGCAATTGCTTTGCACGGGACGTGCTATGGATTCACGGTTCGCGCCTGAAATACCATTGAATCGCGCTTGACGCGCGTCCGCGTCACTGCACCCTCGCCAGCACCGCGAGCCGGCGGATGCCCTTATTCCGGTACGCATCCAGGAACGCGTAGTAGTTCTTGAAGGAGACGCACCCGTTGGAATCGCCGTTGGGCCCGAGCATGTAGGTGTGCGCGAGCAGGCCGGAGCGGCCGTAGATCTTGTCCTCGCCGCCGATCGGCGTCAGGCGCAGCGCGGGCACGCCGTGGAACAGCGCTTCGCGCGGCTTGAGCTCGTAGATGTGCGGCGGCGTCACGCCCTGCATGCGGACATGCGCGTAGCGGACGTCGTCGATCTTGGAGCCGAGGCCGGAATGCGCCTCGAGCCGGGTGCCGTCGGGCAGATACACGGTCTTGGTGGCGATGTCGTAGACGGCGGTCTGGCGGTCATAGGGTGGCGAGCCGCCGTTCATCGGGTTCTGGCTCAGCGTCGAGGGAATGCTGGCGGTGACGTTGGCGTCAGCGGAGGCGAACGACAGCAGCGAGCCCGAAGACTCGCGCTTGCCCCAGAGCTTCTCGACGATCGACTGCCTCTCGCCTGAGGCGATCGACATCACCGCCGCCTTGGCGCGCGCCGCCATGTCGCGGACGCCCGACGATTTTGCGGCGGGCTTAGTGTCAACCGGCGCGGCCGGCGTGTTGAGCGCGACCTGCAATGAGGTCGCCGCTTCCTTCTTCGCCGCTTCAACCCCCTTCGGCGCTGCACCTGACTTGGCTTCGGCGAGTTTGGCTGCGGCGGCTGGCTTCGGCGCTTCCGCGATCTTCGGCGCTTCCGCCGGCGGTGCGGCCTCGGCCGCCCGTGACTCCACGCCCTCCGGAGCGGCGGCCGCAAACCTTTCGTTAAACATAATCGAAGCCGAGCTTGGCTCAGGCTTCGACAAGGTCGGCGGCGGTGGCGGCAGCGACGCGAACACGTCGTTGAAGGACGGCGTCGAACGCGCGGCGACCGCAGCCTCCCGCTTCACGACAGGCGCCTCATAGGCGGCACTGCCCATCGAGGGATAGACGTTCGCCGCGAAGATATTGGTGTAGACGGTCCAGGCGCAGCCGACCACGAGCGCCGCGACCGCGGCGCTGCCAATGAAATGGTGAGGGAGGACTTTCCGGGAAGATTTTTTGCGGGAGGGCGCCGCAAAGCCAAACGCACCGGTACTCGTACTCATTCGCCTTGCGTCCAGAACAGTTCCACTTCTTCCTCGTGTGAGAGTGCAGGACAATCGCCGGAGCATCTCGCAGAGGCGCGGAGCGTCATTAAGGCGACTTTTAGTTAAATGCGGATTAAACGCGGGCAGATCTGAGGCGTGAGAAACGGCAGGAAATTTCCTTACCAATTACCCCGTATTGTTGCGGAAATTGGGCATGATTTATCCCTGTCCCAAAGCGGGATTCGGTTTGCCGGGATCACTCGCTTCCAGGTCGCGTGCCAGGCGTGTACTCACGAATCCCGCGCCGCAGATCAGGGTGCGTATGAGGTCCGCTGTGCCCCTGTTAGCGGCGCGATAGCAGACCTCACCAGAGGTCCGAGTTGGGCCACAAGCCGAGGTCGGATTGGCATGTCGAGGTTATCCGGCAACGTTGTCCATCGCCGCAAGCGTGTGACGCGGCCCGAAGGTCGTCTCGGTCAGCACGCAAACCGGTGTGAGCTTCATGGGCCATGGAAGCTCGGGGTCCGACCCGCGAGCTACGGATTGCGGGGAAACCAAAGGTCCGTGGTCAGTCTCTGAAGCCATTCCAGATGCCCTGAGACAACCTGATTGCGAACTTACCAATGCCGAATATGAAGTATCCTGCGAACACCAGGAAATATATCACCAGCAAGCCGCCGATGAGTTGATAAACAACTTCATCGTTTCGGTCCCAAGCTTGCACGATCATGTAAACAACAGCGGAACCAATCACCACTGCTAGTGTGACAACGAACCGAGCGAGCAGCCAGCGCGCTAACGCGCGCGCATTGTCTTCTGGAAAATAAGTCCAAGCCTCGTCCCAATAAATCGACAGCCTATAAAGCCAGTCTCTAATCATGGTGCAGCTGTTATCATGGCGGGGGCGGTGAGCATGGCGGGACCGTCGACTTTCGAAAGCTTTGGATGCTATCCCAAAGACCCAAAGCCCCAAAAACGAAAATGGCGACGACTACGAGGACACTGTGGGCCCTTTGAAGATCTTGAAAGACGGCTTCTGAACGCATCACTTTTTCTGTGAAGGACCCGAGCCCTTTTGCAATCGCCACAACCAAACCACCAACGATGGCATCAAGCGAGAGCGCGAACGTAACCCGTGTCAGCTTGACACAAAATCTGCAAGTTTGGTTCCGCAAAAACAGCCGAAAAGTCATATCGACCCCCACTTGCAAACTCGAAAAATAGCACTCTAAGATTGTTTTGGACAGCTTAATCTTCTAGGCCGTCCCAAGGTCAGCTCCGGGTCACGATCGGTAATACACTAACTGTTCGTAAGATCTCCGCTTGGCCATCAGAAGCTGACATCGACGTCTTTATGAGTACACGCCCTAATAATTCAACTTCGGATACCAGTCCGTGCCGCGGCCCTCCGGCGTGGTGTCGAGGATGGTCCAGAGCGGATCGATATCAGGCGCGCCGCGCGGGTCCTGGCCGGGGTCGGACATCTTCGGTCCCATCTCGCCCGACCAGAAATGGCGGATGGTGCCGTCGCGCCGCGTGAAGACGTTGTAGCCGGGCGCATCGGCATCGGCCGCGCTGACGTAATCGCGCGTGTAGTCGCCGGACATATCCGAGAAGATCCTGTGCTGCGTCCAGCCGCGCGCCTGCTTCGCCGCGACCAGCCGCTCGATCGGCGAGCGCGCCACGAACACGAAGGCGATGCGCTGCTCGACATCGGGCAGCTTGGCTTCCCAGGTCCCCATGAACGAGGTGCACATCGGACACGGCTTCTCACGCTGCGGCCCGAACATATAGCTGTAGATCACGAGCGTCTGCTTATCGCCGAACAGCTCCGGAAAACCGACCTTGCCGCCCTCGCCGATGAACTCGTAAGCCTTCGTCACCTCGCCGCCCGGCGGCAACGCCCGGCGCAGCTCGGCGACACGCGCGATCTGGCGGCGCAGCTCGATTTCTTCGATGAGCAGCGCCTGCCGCGCTAGGCGATATTCCGCGCTCTCATTCGGGTGGCGCGCGGTGTTGGTGGCGGCAAGCTCGGCGGCGGGTTTCAGGATGGAACTGGTCATGACGGAACCTCGCTGGTTGGCGATATCTCGTAGAAGACGTTCCTGGAGGCGCGAAGACGACATGCTTGCTAAAAAATTCTGCTCGTCGTCACCCGCCACCGGGTCGGCGCGTACGCGCCGCCCGATGACAGGCTCCGGCGGGTGACCCAGTATTCCACAGCGGCAACTGGAGCCGAAGCGCCGCTGCGTACCCGCATGCGCGGGGTATGACGCCATCGTTTGCGGCAAGAGCGCGCTACTGCAGTTCCGGCGGCGGCGAGCGGTCGAAGACGTCGCCCTTCGGTCCTTCCAGGAGATAGAGCGCGTAGGTCTCGATCACGAGCGGGCCGCGTTTGCGCTGCACCTCGGCGATCCTCTCCGCATGGGAGAACATCTCTCTCAGGAACGGCGGATCCTCGGGCCGGGCTTCATGGACATAGAGCAGTTTTCCGGCAAGCTCGCTCGCGCTCGGCTCCGGCATGTTCACCCAGCGGATGCGCTGGGTCGGCTGCGCGACGCAGGTGCCTTTTGGCAGATAGAATGCGAGCCAGCCCGTGGTGCCGTAATCCGGCGCCAGCACGCAGGTCGCGCCGATACGCGCGCGCGCCGCTTCGATTTCCGCCGCCGTCTCGCGCCAGCCGACGCCGACGCTGCGCACGGTGGCATCGCGGCGGTAGAGCGTGAGCACGCCGGTATTGGCCTGCACGATCAGCAGCACGAACATCACGATCCCGGTCGGCGCCGCCCAGCGGCGGCAGAAATCGGCGAGCCGATGCCAGCGTCCCTCCCACGGCACCATCGTCGCCGCCACCGCGGCCGCGACCATGAAGGGCGGATAGACCGGTGCGAACCAGTTGGCCTCGACACGCGCATGCAGCGAGTGCCAGATGAAATAGACCACGATGATCCAGAACATCAGATTGACGAGCAGGCGCGAGGCGAAGGCGCCAGTGCGGCGGAACGCCAGCGCATGCAGCCCCATCGCACCGAGGATGAAGACCAGCGGCGTCGCGAACGCGATCTGGGTCGGGATCAGTTCACCGATGAAGGCCAGCCTGAAATCCTCGATACGCGCCCGCCCCATCTGCTTGATGAAGGAGACCCAGTGGTGGTCGGCATTCCAGAGGATGACCGGCGCGAACATCAGCAGCGCGAGAAGGCCGCCGAGATAGAGCCAGGGCGACAACAACCAGTGCCGCAGCTTCGGCACCGCGGCGAGCCAAATCAGGATCGCAGGACCGAAAAACAGCGCGGTGTATTTTGACAGGAGCGCAGCGCCGGCGGCGGCGCCGACTGCAAGCCACCATGCGCCCTGCCCGGTCTCCAGCACCTTGGCGAGCGCGAACAGCAGCAGGCTTGCGGAGACCAGAAGCGGCGCATCCGGGGTCACGATCATGGTGCCGACCGCGGCCAGCAAGGTGGCGTTGAGCAGGATCGCCGCGCTCGCCGCCACACGCGTGCCGCCGAACAGGATCTCGGCCGCGCGATAGACGGCCCAGCTCATCGGCAGCGCCAGCAGGATCGAGACCAGCCGCACGCCGAGCTCGGTATCGCCGGCAATCAGCGTGCCGGCGCGGATCACCAGCGCAACCATCGGCGGATGGTCGTAATAGCCGCCGGCCAGATGCTTCGACCACATCCAGTAATAGGCTTCGTCGAAGGTGATTGGCGTAACGGCGGCGGCGAGAAGCCGCAGCAGGACGAGCCCGACGACGGTCACGACGGTCGTACGGACGAGACTCGCCTCGTTCGGATTCATGTCCCGATCATCGCTTGCGCCAGACGAACAGTCCGGACATCGCGTAATTCCAGACCACGCCCATCAGCGCGCCGGCCGCGCCCGCAAGCCACCAGATCGGCTCCTGGTCATAGACCGAGAAGGCGACGCCGACATTGGCGAGCAGGCCGACGCTGCAGACGAGATAGAACAGCAACAGGCCGCGCAGGATCGCAAAGCCCTTCAGCCGCTGGTCGCGATAGGTCAGGAAATTGTTCAGGACGAAGTTGCTGGTCATCGCGACGATCGCGCCGGTCGCCTGCGCCTCCGGAAACGGCGCGCCGAATACTTCCAGCGCGACGTATAACGCGGCCAGATGCACGAGCAGGCCGAGCGAGCCGACCAGGCCGAACAGCACGAAGCGGAGCGAGATGACGTCGTGGGTCAGCTTCGCAAGCACGAGGCCGAGGAAATCCAGCGCGACCATGGAATCGAGCTTGCTCTCGCCGTGCTGCCGCGAACCGAACGTATAGGGAATCTCCACCGCGCGCAGCTTGCCCTGCGCGGTGGCGACGACGTCGAGCAGGATCTTGAAGCCTTGCGTCGAGAGGTCTGGGGCCAGCTCCTCGAAGCGGTCGCGGCGGATCGCGAAGAAGCCGCTCATGGGATCGGCGATGTCGACCCGCAGCAAACGGCGCGCGATCTCGGTGGCGAAGGCGCTGGCGCCAGCGCGCTGCTTGTCGAACCCCTCGGCCCGGTAGCCCTCGATATAGCGGCTGCCGACCACGAGATCGGCCTTCCCGCTCCGCAGCAGATCGACCATCTTCGGCAGTTGCGTCTCGTCATGCTGCAGGTCGGCGTCCATCACCACGGCATAGGGGGCGCTGGAGGCCAGGATGCCCTCGATGCAGGCGCCGGAGAGCCCGCGCCGCCCGACCCGGCGGACGCAGCGCACGCGCGAATCCTGCCGCGCCAGGCCGCGCACCACCTCCCAGGTTCCGTCCGGGGAATTGTCGTCGACGAAGACGACCTCCCAGGGGATACCGGCGAGCGTCGTCTCCAGCCGCCGATACAGGACGGTGACGTTGTCACGCTCGTTGAAGGTGGGGACGACAACCG
Organism: Bradyrhizobium sp. Arg237L; assembly: GCF_029990105.1. Classification (NCBI taxonomy): domain Bacteria; kingdom Pseudomonadati; phylum Pseudomonadota; class Alphaproteobacteria; order Hyphomicrobiales; family Nitrobacteraceae; genus Bradyrhizobium; species Bradyrhizobium sp. Arg237L. Next base: position 148,065 of record NZ_JAQMIL010000007.1, read on the forward strand.
AAAGAAGCGGCAAACCAACGGCCTGCGACGGGATTTCGGGGCCCGGTTTGATGGCGTCATTCATGGCGGCCAAGCGTATATCCGCGCCGCCGAGCCGCGGGAAGCCCTAAACGCCGGCCAGAATGCGGGAAAAAGGGCCTGGAGACGCCCAAAAATGCCAACGACCACGAACAACAGGCGCGCGTACATCCGGCGCTGCCTTGCTATTGCGTGGTCGTCCCGACGCCAGAGCCCTTTCAGACTGCGACGGCGCCGTTAACAACTAGATAGGAACCGCTGTACGCTTCCGCAAGGGGCTGTGCGGGGCGCTCACGCTAGTTCGGCACCTCCCGAATCACCGGCCCCCTCGGGGCCGGCTCGGCGGGTGCCGGTTGCGCTGTGGCCGCCGGCGGCTGCGCCGCGGGCGGTTTGGCGGGCTTGCCCATCTGCCCGATCGGCCCATACACGACCGCCGCCCCCAACACGATGACCGCGACGATGGCGCCCAACAGGCCCCCGACCGATTGCGATGTCATACCCGATTGTCCCCGCAACTGATGCGCGATCTCGGCCAAGCGCACTTTTGGCCGGATCACACGCCAACGGCCGGTGATATCACGAAAAACGGCAATCAAGGAATAGGATTGCGGGTCGCTCCCTCCCCGTCATTGCGAGCGCAGCGAAGCAATCCATCGCGCCACTTGCGGAGGCATGGATTGCTTCGTCGCTATCGCTCCTCGCAATGACGGCCGGGGCGCTCTGGTAGCCTATTGCTTGCTGTTCGCCGCCGCCTTGCGTCGGACGAAAGCGGTGACGATGTCCTTCTGCGCAAGGTCGATGGCGCGGTTGGCGGTGCCGAGATGCGCGCTCGCGTCCTCGTTCGGGAATTGCTCGGTGAGGAAGCCGATCAGCGAGGCCCGGAAATTCTGCCGCTCCGAGGGACACGCACTCGCCATCAGGGAAGCGAACTCCTGGTCCGACATGGTCTTGTTGCTGTCGCGGGGATATTCGCGGGCGAGGCAATTCCAGTAGGCGTCGCGGCCGATCACGGCGAGCTTGTGCGCATCGTCGAGATCGTCATCGGCGATCGCGGCGGAGGGTATCAGAACCAGAAGGACCGCGATCATCATGCGCATTGTTGTTCTCCTTTTTGGGGTATCCTAACGCGGATGGCCTGGATCGATAAGCGTGGAAAGCTTGACGCCGGCCAACTGGCCAATCACGATTTATTTGACTACTCTCGGGTGGTCCCCTCCTCACGATGAGTTCTTCTCGTGGCCAAAGCCCCAAAGAAAACTGCAGGCAGCATCTATATCGGCATCGGCGGCTGGACCTTCGAGCCGTGGCGCGGCGTGTTCTATCCGGACAAGCTCGCGCAATCGAAGGAGCTGTCCTATGCCGCATCGAAGCTGACCTCGATCGAGATCAACGGCACCTATTACGGCTCGCAGAAGCCGGAGAGTTTCCGCAAATGGGCCAGCGAAGTCCCCGACGGATTCGTGTTCTCCGTGAAGGGCCCGCGCTTTGCGACCAACCGCCGCGTGCTGGCGGAAGCCGGCGACTCCATCAAGCGCTTCTATGATTCCGGCGTGCTGGAACTCGGCGACCGACTCGGGCCGGTGCTCTGGCAATTCGCACCGACCAAGAAATTCGACGGCGCGGATTTCGGCAAGTTCCTCGAGCTCTTGCCGCGCAAGCTCGACGGCCGCGCGCTGCGCCATGTGGTCGAAGTCAGGCACGACAGTTTCTGCGTGCCCGACTTCGTCGCGCTGATCCGCGAATTCGAAACGCCGGTCGTGTTCGCCGAGCACGGCAAATATCCGGCGATCGCCGATGTCGCCAGCGATTTCGTCTACGCGCGGCTGCAGAAGGGCAATGACGAGATCAAGACCTGCTATCCGCTGAAGCAGCTTGACGCCTGGGCCAAGCGGTTCGAGGAATGGGCCGGCGGCGGCGATCCGGACGACCTACCGCATGTCGAGAAGACAAAACCGAAGAAGATGCCGCGCGACGTGTTCGCCTATGTGATCCACGAGGGCAAGGTGCGCGCGCCGGCCGGCGCGATGGAGTTGATCGAGCGCGTGAAGTGATCGGGACGCCGGATGGCCAGGAAACTCTTCACGATCGGCTACGAGCAGACACCGCCCAAGGCGGTGCTCGATGAGCTCGAGCAGGCCGGCGTGAAGCTTCTGGTCGATGTCCGTGCCGTGACGTCATCCCGCCGGCCAGGCTTTTCCAAGAATCAGCTTGCGGCAGGGCTCGACGAGCGCGGCATCGCCTATGTCCATCTCGCGGCGCTCGGCACCCCGAAGGAGGGGCGGCTCGCCGCGCGCAGCGGCCAGCATGAGCTGCTCCGCACGATCTATGGACAGCACCTGAAAACGTCGCAGGCGAAAGAACAGCTCGACGAATTGTCGTCGCTGGTGAAAAAGGCGGGACCGGTGTGCCTCATGTGCTACGAGCGTGACCACACGCATTGCCACCGCCAGATGATTGCCGAGATCATCGAGGACCGCGACGGCGTGAAGGTGGAGAATCTGGTCGCGCCGCAGGTATAGGTCCGTAGCCCGGGTGGAGCGAAGCGTAACCCGGGTATCTGCATCCGCATCGCGAGCGGCCCCGGGTTGCGCTTCGCTCCACCCGGGCTACAAGACTTCCTTTCATTCCGGGGCGCGCGTAGCGCGAGCCCGGAATCCATCGAGCCACGGGTGCAGGTGGATAAATGGATTCCGGGCCTGCGCCTTCGGCGCATCCCGGAATGACAGGGGAGCGTGGATTACCCCTCCAGCCACAATCTCCCCTCCATCATCTTCACGCAGCCGCCGCCGACATGCACGGACGCGACAGTGCCACCCTGTTTGCGGACGCGGGTGAGCAGGAGGCTCGGCCGGCCCATGTCGACGCCCTGGCCGATGCGCAGCCTCAATTCGCCGTCGCGCACCTCGTCGAGATCGGCAAGGAATGCGGCGGCGGCCGCCGTGGCGCTGCCGGTCGCGGGATCCTCCGAGAGGGCACTCGAGCCCGGATGGAACATGCGCGCCTGCAGGTCGAGCGGCTGCTCGGCTGCGGGCACGTCGCGGGTGTAGAAATAGACCGCATCCGAACCGTCGCACGGAAACGTCCGCGCGAAGGCCACGGCATCGGGTCGTGCCCGTTTCAGCGCGTCGCGCGAGGCGAGCTCGACCATCAGGAACGGCAGGCCGACCGAAACGATCTGCGGCAGATGCCGGTCCGTCTTCACGTCACTCGCCAACAGCGACAAGCAGGCCGCGGCCTGTTCGGTGCCGACGTGGGACAGCCGCTGCAGCGGCTGCGGCGCGGTGAGCTCGGCGCCCGTGACCCTGCCCTGCTCGGTCAGGATCTCGACCGGCACGAGCCCCGCCTTCTCCTCAAATCTCAGCCGCACCGGCGGCTTTTGCGCGAGCGTCGCCAGCACGAAGGCGGTGCCGACATTGGGATGACCGGCGAAGGGGATTTCCGAGCGCACGGTGAAGATGCGGACCTGCGCATCGTTCGCACTGTCCTGCGGCGGCAGCACGAACGTCGTCTCGGAATAGTTGAACTCGGTCGCGATCGCCTGCATCTGCGCGGTCGAGAGCCCGCCCGCCTCGAGCACCACGGCGAGCGGATTGCCGCCGAACGCGCGATCGGTGAAGACATCAACGGTGACGTAGCGACGCTGCATGAAATCCTCCTATCCCAGTTGCCACACCGCAACCGGCTTCTCGTAACCGCGGATCGGCACCTCACCGCGCGGCACCGCATCGTGCGCCGCCTCGCCGAGCGCCTCGCGTACTTCGGACGAGATCAGGAACTGCGAGTTCAGCTCCTTGTTGAGCGCCTCCAGCCGCGCCGCAAAATTCACGGTGTCGCCGATCACCGTATATTCCTTGCGCCTGGGTGAGCCGATACTGCCGGCGACGACCTCGCCGATATGGATGGCGATGCCGATGCGCAGCGGCCAGCTCGTGGTCTTGTTGGTGTGCTCATTGGCGATCAGCATCTCGCGCGCCGCAGCCACCGCCTGATACGCGGCGTCGTCGGCTTCAAGCGGCGCGCCGAACAGCGCGAGGAAGCCGTCGCCCAGAAACTTGTTCACGATGCCGCCATGGCGGTCGAGGATATCGACCAGCACGGCAAAGGCGCCGTCGAGCCGGTCGACCACCTCCTGCGGCGAGCGCGTCCGCGCGCCCGCGGTGAAACTGCGGAAATCGACGAACATCACAGCGACGCGGCGGATATCGCTGTCGGTCGACGCGCCCTCCGTCATCAGCCGCTCGACAACCTGCGGCGAGACGTGCTGGCCGAACAGATCGGTGATGCGGTCGCGCGCGGTGGCAGCCGCGATGCTGGCCGCAAACTGCCGCCGCAACTGGACGCCGACCGCGCCCGCAAGCATGCCGCAGATCAGCACGATGAAGCTGCGCGCCGCATGATAATAAAGGTTCGGCTCCGGATCGGTGCCGCCGTTCGGATGAAAGAACATCGCCAGATAGAATAGCTGTGCCGCGGCAACGAACCCGGTGAAGGTCGAGAGCCAGAAATCCAGCCGCAGTGTCGAGAGGATGATGAAGATGAAATAGAGGAACGGTGCCGCGAATCCGAGCGCAGCGACCGATCCCATGCTCTGGATATGCAACGCCAGCGCGACCGTCGGTAACGAGGTCTCGATCAGCGCGCCGATGTAGCGCCGCACCACGGGCAGGTCGCGACCGTTCCGCATATGTCGGGTGATCGCGCCATGCACCCACAATTCGAACAGGATAAACGGCAAGGTGATGTAAAAGATAAATGATACCCTGAGATTGCCGTGCCAGACACGGCTTACGGCCTCGGGCGCAAGGAAGTCGATGCCCAACCCGATGAGGGCAAGCACCACCGCTGTCCCGATCAGCGCCTTGATCCGGAGCAGCTCGGTCGTCATCACCTCGTGCATCAGCGCCTGGTGGAAATCGGCGGATACCGCCGAAGCCTGCCCGTCTGTCTTCCTGCCCCAGAATCCGGCCATGCCCTTGCCCTGGAATGACGCCGATTAATCGGACTGAATATAGCCTCAATCGAGCGTGCGACGGAAGCGTGTCACGGCGATCGTCATCGCCACCAGCATCAGTACAATGAGTGCAATCGTGTCGTATTGCAGGTTGGCAAGGCCGGCGCCCTTCAGCATGATGGCGCGGACGATGCGGATGTAATGGGTCAGCGGCAGGCCCTCGCCGAGATATTGCGCCCATAGCGGCATGCCCGCGAACGGAAACATGAAGCCGGAGAGCAGGATGCTCGGCAGAAAGAACATCATCGAGAGCTGCATCGCCTGCAACTGGTTCTGCACGATGGTGGAGAACGTATAGCCGATCGACAGATTGGTGGTGATGAACAGCGTGGTCAACGCGGCCAGCAGGAGCACGCTGCCGAGGATCGGCACGCCGAACAGCAGCACGCCGATGCCGACGATCAGCGAGGCCTGCACGAAACCGACGATGACATATGGAATGATCTTGCCGAACATCACCTCCACCGGCTTGATCGGCATCGACAGCAGGCTCTCCATCGTGCCGCGCTCGATCTCGCGCGTCACCGACAGCGCGGTGAAAATCAGCATGGTCATGGTCAGGATGGTACCGACCAGGCCGGGCACGATGTTGAGCCGCGACTCGGCGGCCGGGTTGTAGCGGGCGTGCGTCCTGATCTCGAACGGCATGTCCGGGGGATCGCCGACGTGCAGATCGTGCGCCAGCGCGGTCTGCACCAGGGCGCCGAGAGCGCCGAGCGCCGCGCTTGACGCGATCGGATCGGTCGCGTCGGCCGCGACCAGCAGCGCCGGCCTGTCGCCGCGCCTGACCGCACGCTCGAAGCCGCGCGGGATCTCGACGCCGAACAGCACCTTGCCGGATTTCAGGAGGTCGTCGAACTCGGCGACATCGTGCACCTCGCGGGTGAAGCGGAAATAGGCGGTGTTTTCCATCGCCTTGAGGATCGAACGCCCGAGATCGCTGTCCTCCTGGATCAGCACCGCCGTCGGCAGATGGCGCGGCGTGGTGTTGATGGCGTAGCCGAACAGCAGAAGCTGCATCACCGGGATCATCACGATCATGGCGAAGGAGACGCGGTCACGGCGGAGCTGGATGAATTCCTTCACCAGCATCGCATAGCTGCGCCGCCAGAAGCCGAAGGCCGGCTCCCTTGCCTCGACCATAGGATGGACTGCGTCGATCGCGCTCATTGGAATTATCCCTGGAAATTATCCTTGGAACGCCCCATGAGATCGATGAAGACGTCTTCGAGCGACGGCTCGCTGTCCTGCCAGTGCCAGCGCGGATCGTCGCGATAGGATGCAACGGTCGCGTCCAGCGCCGCCTTGTCGCGGCCGGACACATGCAGGCTGGTGCCGAACGGCGCCACCATGTCGATGCCGCCCTTGCCGGTGAGCTCGGCGGTGAGGACGTTGAGATCGTCGCCGGTCACCGTATAGGTCGAGAGCGCCGAGCCCGCGATCACCTCTTCCACCGTCCCATGCGCCAGGAGATGGCCATAGGCGATGTAGGCGATCTCATGGCAGCGCTCGGCCTCGTCCATGTAGTGCGTGGAGACCAGCACGGTCAGGCCGTCGGCGGCGAGCGCGTGGATCTCGTTCCAGAAATCGCGCCGCGCCTTGGGGTCGACGCCGGCGGTCGGCTCGTCGAGCAGCAGAAGTCTCGGATTGGGCAGCGTGCAGGCGCCGAGCGCAAGCCGCTGCTTCCAGCCACCGGAGAGATTGCCGGCAAGCTGCTCCTCGCGGCCCTTCAGCCCGATGCGCGCGATCATCTCGCGCGTCGCACTCCGTGCGTCAGGAAGGCCGTAGAGCCGCGCGACGAATTCCAGATTCTCGCGCACCGAGAGATCCTGGTACAGGCTGAAGCGCTGGGTCATGTAGCCGACCAGGCGCTTGATGCGGTCGGCATCGCGGCGGATATCGTAGCCGAGGCAGGTGCCGTTGCCGCTGTCGGGCGTGAGAAGTCCGCAGAGCATGCGGATGGTCGTGGTCTTGCCGCTGCCGTTCGGCCCGAGGAAGCCGTAGATCGTGCCGCGCCTGACCTGCATCGACAGATCATGCACGACCTCGCGGCCGCCGAACGATTTGGTCAGGCCATGGACATCGATGGCGATGTCGGGCGTATGGTTTGCAACCGTGCTCATCGCCGATCCGCCACCGGCGTCTTCGGATTGAGATAGACGCTGATCGGCTGTCCGACGCGCAAGGCATCGGGCCGGCTCGGCCGCGCCTGGATCAGGTAGACCAGCTTGTTGCGCTCATCGAGGCTGTAGATCACGGGCGGCGTGTATTCCGCCGTGGTCGCGATGAAATAGATCTTCGCCGTGAGATCGGCAGCGCAATTGTCGCAGACGACGCGCACCTGGTCCCCGATCGAAAGCTTCGGCAGTTCGGCCTCGGGCACGAAAAAGCGCAGCTTCATGTTGCCCGGCGGCATGATCGAGAGCACCGGCCGCTGCGCCGCCACCATCTCGCCCTCGCGGAAATAGATCTGCTGGATGGTGCCGGCGACCGGTGCAAAGCCCTTGCGCCGCGCCAACCGCGTCTCCGACGTGTTGACCTTTGCCTCGGCCACGCGCAGCGCCGAGACGGCGGCGTCAAGATTGGCCTGCGTGCCTGCGCCCGTCCCGCGCAAGGAAGCGGCGCGGTCATAGGTCTGCTGCGCATTGGCAAGCGTGGCCTTGTTCTGGTTGAGATCGGCCTGCTGCAGGTCGTCGTCGACGGAGTAAAGGAGATCGCCGACCTTCACCTCGTCGCCTTCGCGCACGTTGAGCTTGACTACGCGGCCGGCTTCATCCGGGCTGACGAAGATCATGTCGGCCTCGACCCAGCCCTGGAAGCCGGGATCGCGGCGCTCCTGGCAACCGGCCAGTGCCGCCGCCAGCGCCACCATCGCCAGTATCTTCACCAGGCGCGACGAAGTCATGTCGTCCTCCGCTCGCCGAAGATCAGATCGAGATGAACACGAAACATCTCGATCGCATCCAGTGGCGAATGCCGGCTGAACAGGCTCTGCCAGATCACCGCGATCAGTGCCGGCGCGATCATGATCTGCGGGTAGCGCGCCAATTCCTTGTTGCGGATCTCGCCGCGCGTGATCCCAAGCTCGATCAGGGCGCGCATGCCGGCCATCCCGCGCGAGACCACTTCACGGAAATAGAAGTCGGCGATTTCGGGAAAGCGCGGGCCCTCGCTGACGATCAAGCGCACGATGTCGCCGCGCGACGTGGAAGCGACCTCCCGGATAAACATTTGCGCAAAGCCTTCCACCGCCTCGCGCACTGATCCATGCAGCGGCGCCGGCGATGCCATGCGGTCGATCAGCGGCACCAGCGCAGTGCGGATCAATTCCTCGAACATCGATTCCTTGTCCTTGAAATGCAGGTAGATCGTGCCCTTGGCGACGCCGGCGCGCTTGGCGATGTCGTCGAGCCGGGTCGCGGCAAAGCCGCGCGCGACGAACTCTTCCATCGCCGCCTCCACAATCGCAGCCCGCCGCTCCGCCGCTCGCTCGGCGCGGTTCGCCCCGCCGCCTGCGATCTTCGGCGAGACCACTTTTGACACTTTGGCGCGCGCCGCCGTGCTGGCGGGTCGGCAGGCCTTGGATGGAATGGATGGTTCGGGGCACTGTTTCATGATCAGATCATGACTGACTGGTCAGTCATTGTCAAGATAAGCTTTCGGTCCGTAGCCCGGGTGGAGCGGAACGCGTAACCCGGGGAAATCTGTATCCGCAGCGGTGCCGGTTCCCAGGTTACGCTGACGCTCCACCCGGGCTACGAGGCTAGCCCCGGGTGGAGCGGAACCCGTCATTCCGGGGGCGTGCGCAGCACGAACCCGGAATCCATCGTGCCACGAGAGCAAGCGGAGAAATGGATTTCGGGCCTGCGCCTTCGGCGCATCCCGGAATGACGAGGATGGGCCCTAACCGAACTCCAGCACCATGCGGCCGTCGATCTTTCCGGATTTCATCCGGTCGAAGATGTCGTTGATCTTCTCGAGCGGCGCCTTGTTGATCTCGGCGTGCACCTTGCCGTCGGTTGCGAAGGCGATGGCTTCGTCGAGATCGCGGCGGGTGCCGACGATCGAGCCGCGCACGGTGATGCGCTTCAAGACGACGTCGAAGATCGGGGTCGGGAATTCGCCCGGCGGTAGGCCAACGAGGCTGACCGTCCCCTTGCGGCGGACCATCTTGAGCGCCTGCGCGAACGCGGCCGTCGACACCGCCGTCACCAGCACGCCGTGCGCCCCTCCCCCGGTCGATGCCAGCACCTTCTCCACCGCCCTGTCGGACAGCGCATTGACGGCAAGATCCGCGCCGGTGGTGCGTGCAAGCTCGAGCTTGTCCTCGGCGATATCGACCGCGGCAACCTTGAGCCCCATTGCCTTGGCATATTGGATGGCGACATGGCCGAGCCCGCCGACGCCGGAGATGACGACCCACTCGCCCGGCCGCGCTTCAGTCTCCTTCAATCCCTTGTAGGTCGTGACGCCCGCGCACAGGATCGGCGCCACCTTTGCGAAATCAACATTGGCCGGCAATCGCGCGGCGAAGGCGGCCGACGCGATCACATATTCGGCGAAGCCGCCGTTCACGCTGTAGCCGGTGTTGTGCTGGTGCTCGCACAGGGTTTCCCAACCGGTCTCGCAATATTCGCAGCGCATGCAGGCGTCATGCAGCCAGGCGACACCGACGGCGTCACCGACTTTGAGATTGGTCACGCCCGGGCCGAGTGCCGCGACAATGCCGGCGGCCTCATGGCCAGGAATGAACGGCGGAACCGGCTTCACCGGCCAGTCACCGGATGCGGCGTGCAGATCGGTGTGACACACGCCGCAGGCTTTCACCTTGACCAGAACTTCGCCCGGCCCCGGTTCCGGCACCGGCACATTCTCGATCTCGAGTGGCTTGCCAAAATTTCGGACAACAGCGGCTTTCATGGTCGGCATCTGTCTACTCCTTCGCTTTGGAACGCAGACTAGCGGTGACCGCCCTCTCGCCTTTTGATCGGTGTCAAAGGGCGCGCCGAATGTGCGCGCGCGACAGCGCGATGACAACTGCGACAATCTGTAGCCCGGGTGGCGAAGCGCAACCCGGGAAGCTGCACCAGCGGTTCAAGCGCCCCGGGTTACGCTTCTCGCTCCACCCGGGCTACGACGCTACAACGGCCGCGCTAACCCTTGGCGTCGCAGGCCCAGGCGCGGATCACGCATTCCTTGCCGCCATATTCGTAGCACTTGCGCGTAGCGGCGTTGAGTGAGCGCGAGATCTTCGGCTCCACCGCGTAGCCGTGGGCGCCGCAGGGATTCATCATGTCGATGGAGAGCGCAGCGCAGGCACGCTTCATCGTGACGGTGGTGCACTCGCCCTTGCATTGCTTCAGCGCCGCGGCGCGCGCCTCTGCTTCGGCGGCATAGTCGTAAGCCTGGCCATAGGCGCCGCATTTGCCGACCGCAAAGGCACCCGCCGCCCAGCTCTCGGTGATGAAACGCGTAGCAGCCAACAGCAGCGTCAGCGCAAGAATGAACAACGCGCGGCGTTGCGCGCGCCTCGTCGAGACGATCACTTTCCCCACCCCCAAGACAGCCGGCGGAACTCTAGCCGCCGGACGTTTCCACTTGGTGAACGGGAGGTTGAGAGCGGCGCAAATCGCCGCAACCGTCATTGCGAGCGCAGCGAAGCAATCCATGCCTCCGCAAGCGGCAAGATGGATTGCTTCGCTCCGCTCGCAATGACGAGGAGAGAGCGAAGACCCGCACGTGATTGCATAGGGTGGGCAAAGCGGAGCGTGCCCACCATCAAGAGCAGAGCGTGTGTTGCTGGGCACGCGGAGCCTGTCATCGCGCGCGCGTTCGCGCGACCCGTTGGCTTTGCCCACCCTACGCAGCGGCGCTTATCCGCCGCGCGCGGCTTCGAGGGCTTGCGGGGTGTCGATGTCGAGGAAGGCGCTCTGGCCGTCGACGGGGACTTCGGCCACGGCTTCGGCGTGCTTGGCGATCAGGTGGCGGGCACCGATGTCGCCATCGAGCGTCATCAATTCCTTGAAGAAGCGCCGCGACCACAGCACGGGATTGCCGCGCCTGCCTTCGCTGACCGGCACCGCGATCAAATGACCGCGGTCGGGCGCAAAGGTCTCGATCAGCCGGTCGATCAAGGACGCGTCGATCAGCGGCATGTCGCCGAGGCAGATCACGGCGCCGTCGACGCTATCGGACACTGCGGAGATGCCCGCCTTCACCGAGCTTGCGAGCCCGCCGGCAAAATCCGGATTGCGCACGAATTTCACCTTCAATCCCTGCAGCGCCTGCTCGACCAGTTCGGCCTGATGGCCGGTGACGACGATCACCTCCGAGGCCTTCGAGGCCAGCGCCTGCTCGGCCGCAATGCGCGCGAGCTTCTTGCCGCTGATCTCCGCGAGCAGCTTGTTGGGGCCCCCCATCCGCGTCGAGCGGCCGGCGGCGAGTACGATGGCTGCGACGTTGCGATTGCCTTCGGTGTCGGAGCCCGTGCGTGGCTGCGGCCGCGTCACGATCTCCATCAAGAGCCCGCCGACGCCCATGCCGGTGAGCTCGGCCCGCGTGACCTTGATCCCTGCAAGCAGGCGCATCAGCACCCAGTCAAATCCGTTCTCGACCGGAGAGCGCGCGCAGCCGGGCGCACCCAGCACCGGCACCTTCCCTGCGCTGCCGATCAGGAGCAGATTGCCCGGATCGACCGGCATGCCGAAATGCTCCACCGCGCCGCCGATCCCGGTGATCGCCGCCGGGATCACGTCACGCCGGTCGGCGATCGCGGAAGCGCCGAACACGATCACGAGCTCAGCGCCAAGCGCGAGCAATTCCTTGATCGAGGCGGCCAGCACCTTCTCTTCGTGGGGCACGCGGCGCTCGGCGATGATGCTGGCGCCGGCGGGCGCGAGCCGCTCGGTGGTGACGCGCAAGGTCTTCTCGATCACCTTCAGCGACAGGCCGGGCAGCATCGTGGAGACCACGCCGACCTTCTTGATGACGTAAGGCGCAACGCGCAGCGTCTCGCGGCCGGCCACCGCGACCGCGGCGTCGCGCAAGCGCGATTCGACACCAAAAGGAATAAGCTTGACGGTGGCGATCATCTCGCCTTCGACCACCGGCTTGAAGGCGGTCAGCGTGGCGAGCGTTATCGCCTCGTCGACGTCGTTGATGCGATCGACCGCGGCGCGGTCAACCACCAGCACGCCGGCGCGTCCCGCGAACAAATTGGCACGGCCGGTAAAGGCGCGTTCGACATTGACGCCATCGCCGGCAATGGCCTGCGCGATGCTGGCCGCGGCAACATCTTCGGAGACGTCGCCCTCATCGAGCCGCACGACGACGATTTCCTTCACTCCGGCCTTGTTCAAGGCTTCCACTTCGGCAGGGCCGATCGTGGTGCCCTTCTTCAGCACCAGCGATCCCTGCCGCAGTGTGTGAACGGTGACGCCGCCAATCGCGTCACGCGGACTGGCAGGCCCGAACTTCATGCTGCAACTTCTTTCTCTTTCGGCGGCAGCCGCAGCGTCGCGGTGATCTCCGCCATGATGGCGACCGCGATCTCCGACGGCGATACCGCACCAATGTCGAGCCCGATCGGCGCATGGATGCGCGCGATGTCGCTCTCCTTTGCCCCTTGCGCGCGCAACCGTTCGCCGCGCTTGGCATGTGTCTTCCGAGAGCCGAGCGCCCCGATATAGAAGCACTCGCGCTCGAAGGCGTGCAGCAGCGCGGGATCGTCGATCTTGGGATCGTGCGTCACCGCGACGAAAGCGGTGTAGTGATCGACATTGAGCGGCGGCAGCGCGACGTCAGGCCATTCCGCGACCAGGGGCACGTCGGGAAAGCGCTCGGGACTCGCAAACGCCGTACGCGGATCGACGACGGTGACGTCATAATCCAGCGACCGCGCCAGCGGCGCCAGCGCCTGGCTGATATGGACGGCCCCGATGATCACGAGCTTTGCGGTCGGCGCGTAGACGTTGAGGAACAGCTTGTTGCCGCCGACCTCGACGTTGGTGCTCTTGCCCATCCGCAATGCCTTGGAAAGCTCGGCGTTGAGCGGATCGGCAGCAAAGTCCTTTGCCTTGACCAGGCGCTGCTCGCCATTGGCGGTGTCAGTGATGACGATCACCGGGCGCCGCGCGGCGCGCTCGGCATTCAGCTCTCTCAGCGTTTCGAGCTTCACGGCTAGCCTACCTTCTCGACGAAGACGCGAATGGTGCCGCCGCAGGACAGGCCGACATTCCAGGCAGTCTCGTCAGCCACGCCGAATTCGAGCATCCTCGGCTGGCCGCTCGAGATCACGTCGAGCGCCTCGGTCACCACCGCGCCCTCAACGCAGCCGCCGGAGACCGAGCCCAGGAATGTGCCCTCGTCGTTGATGACGAGGCTCGAGCCGGCTGGACGCGGCGCCGAGCCCCAGGTCTCCACCACGGTGGCCAGCGCCACCCCGTGGCCGGCCTTCTGCCAGTCCTCAGCCGCCTTCAGGATGTCTTCGTCGCGATTGAGCATTTGAAAACCCTCTTCAAGCTACGGAGCGGATCAGGCTGCGATGATGAGGCGGTGGCGGGGCCGAAAGCGCCTCGATCAGCCCCTTGATGGAACTCAAGTTATGCACCGGGCGGAATTCGTCAACGTGGGGCAGCATCATTTTGATGCCCTGCGCCTTGGGCTCGAAGGCGCTGTAGCGCAGTAGCGGGTTGAGCCAGATCAGGCGGCGGCAGGAACGATGCAGCCGGTCCATTTCGAAGGCGAGCTTGGCGTCCGCCTCGCGCTCCAGCCCGTCGGAGATCAGCAGCACGATCGCGCCCTGCCCCAGCACCCGCCGGGCCCACAGCTTGTTGAACGTATGCAGCGAGGTCGCGATCCTGGTGCCGCCGGCCCAGTCCTCGACGCTCGAGGAGCAGCTTGCCAGCGCCTCGTCCGGATCGCGCTGGCGGAGCGCCCGCGTCACGTTGGTCAGTCGGGTGCCGAACAGGAACACCGAGACGCGCTTGCGCGCGTCGGTGATGGCATGCAGGAAATGCAGGAACAGGCGGGTATATTCGCTCATCGAGCCGGAGATATCGAGCAGCGCCACGATCGGCGCCGGCTTGTCGATGCGGCCGAGCTTGCGGATGTCGACGATCTCCCCGCCGGTGCGCAAGGAATTGCGGATGGTGCGGCGCATGTCGAGCCGGAGGCCGCGGGCGTCCGGCCGGTAGCGGCGCGTCTCCAGCTCGGCCTGCGGCAACCTCATCTTGGCGATGGCGCGGGTGACCTCGGCGATCTCGGCCGCGCTCATCTGCGCAAAGTCTTTCTTCTGCAATATCTCGCGGTCGGAGACTGAGAGCTTGAGTTCCTGCGCCTGCTCCTGCGGCCGCTCCTCCCGGCTCGCGGGCTGCGACAGCGCCTCCTGCACACGCCGCGAGGCCGGCGGCGGCTTCTTCTTGGCGTGGTCCGGCAGCGGCACCGAGTCCAGCATGCTCTTCCATTCCTCCGCGGCGCGGAAGAACAGGTCGAAGGCCTGGGCAAAGATCAGCGCGTGCTCATGGCGCTTGACGAAGATCGCCTCCAGCGTGGCGTAGAAATCGGCGCGGCTGCCGACTTCGATGAGCTGCAGCGCATTGAGCGCATCGATCACCGAGCCCGGTCCGACCGGCAGCCCGGCCGCCCGCAACGCACGGGCAAAGCCGACGACATTGTCGGCCATGTGCCCGGTCGGCGGCGCAAGGTGGTTGATGGGCATCTATTCTCAACTCGTCATTCCGGGGCACGCGAAGCGTGAACCCGGAATCTGGAGATTGCGGCGCGAGGTTCCGGGTTCGCTACGCGCGCCCCGGAACGACGGAAGCGCGCGCGAGCGATCACGTCTCGCTCGTCGCTTCCTTCAAAACCTTCTGCAGCGTGTCGCCCTGCATGCGCGCGATGTCGTCCTGGTACTTCAGGAGCGCACCGAGGGTGTCGCCGACCACTTGCGGCGTCAGCGAGCGGGCATCGAGCTCAGAGAGCGCGGTGGCCCAGTCGATGGTCTCGGCGACGCCGGGCGACTTGTAGAAATCCTGGTCGCGCAGCGCCTGCACGAAGCGCACCACCTGCTGCGACAGCTTGGCCGAAATGTTCGGCACCCGCGACTTGACGATCGCCAGCTCGCGCTCGGCTGTGGGATAGTCGACCCAGTGATAGAGACAGCGCCGCTTCAGCGCGTCATGGATCTCGCGGGTGCGGTTGGAGGTGATGATCACGATCGGCGGCGCCGGCGCCTTCACGGTGCCAAGCTCGGGGATCGTCACCTGGAAGTCCGACAGGATCTCCAGAAGATAGGCCTCGAACGCCTCGTCCGCGCGGTCGAGCTCATCGATCAGGAGCACCGGCGGGCCGGCGACGTCAGGCTCCAGCGCCTGCAGCAGCGGCCGCTTGATCAGGAAACGTTCGGCAAAGATGTCGCTCGCAAGCTGGTCGCGGTCGGTATCTCCGGAGGCTTCCGCGAGGCGGATCGCGATCATCTGCGCCGCGCTGCTCCACTCGTAGACCGCGGAGGCGACGTCGAGACCCTCATAGCATTGCAGGCGGATCAGCTTCCGCCCGAGCGCTGAAGACAGCACCTTGGCGATCTCGGTCTTACCGACGCCGGCCTCGCCCTCCAGGAACAACGGCCGGCCCATGCGCAGCGCGAGATAGGTCACGGTCGCGAGCGACCGCTCGGCGAGATAGCCGCGCGAGGTCAGGAGCTCGAGCAGCACATCGACGGATTTCGGGAGCGCCGATGCGGTCATGGGAAAGCCGGTGTTGGAGCCAAAGCAGCCTGCACTATCACGCTTTAGCGTTAGCAGCTTCGACCGCCCGGCGCGCCAGCACCCCGATCAAATGCGCGCGATATTCGGCGCTGCCATGCAGGTCGCTGTTCAGCCCTTCCGGCGGCACGTTGATTCCCTCCAGCACCTTGGGGGAGAAGCGCTTCTGCAGGGCCTCCTCGAAAGCGGTGACGCGGAACACGCCGTCCGAGCCGGCGCCGGTGACGGCAACGCGGACGTCCGACGGCCGCCGTGCCACGAACACGCCGACCAGCGCATAGCGCGAGGCCTGGTTGCGGAACTTGACGTAAGCCGCCTTCTTCGGAACCGGAAACTGCACCTTGGTGATGATCTCGTCGGCTTCGAGCGCGGTCGAGAACAGGCCCTGGAAGAACTCTTCCGCCTTGAGCCGCCGCTTGTTGGTGACGATGGTCGCGCCCAGCGCCAGCACGGCGGCCGGATAGTCCGCGGTCGGGTCGTTGTTCGCCAGCGAGCCGCCGATGGTGCCGCGATGGCGCACGGCGGGATCGCCGATCCCACCTGCGAGGTCGGCGAGCGCCGGGATCGCCTCGCCGACGACGGCGGAGCTGGCGACCTCGGCATGCTTGGCGGTAGCGCCGATCGCGAGCGCGCGGCCCTTCATCTCGATGGTGTCGAGGCCCTCGACATGGGAGAGGTCGACGAGATGCGGCGGGCTCGCGAGCCGCTGCTTCATCACGGGCACCAGCGTGTGGCCGCCGGCGATCAGCTTGGCGTCCTCGTTCTTCACCAGCAGATTGGCGGCCTGTCGCACGGTCGCCGGACGATGATATTTGAATTCATACATTGGAATGTCCCGGAATTTTCAAACCGCGATCGCGATATAATGCGCTGAGGTTCACGCGAGATCGGACTTCGCCATCGCCTTCGCGCCGGCGGCGATCGAGGCGACGATGTTCTGATAGCCGGTGCAGCGGCACAGATTGCCTTCGAGCTCTTCGCGGATCACCTCGTCGGAGAGGTCGTTACCCTTGCGGTGCACCATGTCGACGGCGGTCATGATCATGCCGGGCGTGCAGAAGCCGCACTGCAGGCCATGATTCTCGCGGAACGCTTCCTGCATCGGATGGAGCGGCCCGCCATCCGGCGCCAGTCCCTCGATGGTCTTGACGTCATGGCCGTCGGCCATCACCGCAAGCGTGGTGCAGGATTTCACGGCCTTGCCGTCGAGATGCACGACGCAGGCGCCGCATTGCGAGGTGTCGCAACCGACATGGGTCCCGGTCAACCGCAGGTTTTCACGAAGGAATTGGACGAGAAGGGTACGGGGGTCGACGTTAGCGGTGACGGGATTGCCGTTCACGATCAGGGAAATCTTGGCCATCAGCACTCTCTTGATCTGCTCTGCCGCATATCGACAGAACAGGCGTTTATAACCGTTCCAAAGCCATAATATGGGCCATCACCGCAATGGGCAACCTCGCCGCTCGCATGGCCGGATGACCGAGCGTTGTTCTGGCGCCATTGTGCAGCGCCGTCAGTCTTTATCTTAGAGACGGCCGTGTCAGTGTCAGCCTTGCACGGCCTTGGCGAAATTCGCGAAGAACTCATCGGCCAGTTTCTTGGCCGCGCCGTTGATCAGGCGCTGGCCGAGCTGGGCGAGCTTGCCGCCGATCTGCGCCTCGACATTGTAACTCAGGAGTGTGCCGCCATCCTTCTCGGCAAGCGCGACCGTCGCGCCGCCCTTGGCGAATCCGGCAACCCCGCCCTCGCCTTCGCCCGAGATCTTGTAGCCGTTGGGCGGATCGAGATCGGACAGCATGACCTTGCCCTTGAAGCGCGCCGAGACCGGGCCGACCTTCATCTTGGCAACCGCGCGAAAGCCGTTGTCCTCGGTCTTCTCCAATTCCTCGCAGCCGGGGATGCAGACCTTCAACACCTCGGGATCGTTGAGCTTGGCCCACACGGCCTCGCGCGGCGCCGCAAGCTGGACCTCGCCGTTCATCGTCATTGCCATGAGAGCCTCCGCGATCGCATCAAACCAACACCCAAGTAAAGCACAGCCGCCACAAAGGAAAGACCGGCATCCGACCACGAGCGATGCATATTCGCAGCGCAGCAAAACGGAGGCCACCCTTGTGACGACGCCGGGCTCAATCCAGAAGGGCCATTGGCAGCGGCGGCCGACAATGATTAGGTCGCGCGCGATGAGCACATCCCTTTCCCCGCTGCTGGCACCGATGCTGTCAAGCGCCGCGATGCGCGCGGTGTGCGACGACGCTGCCACCTTGCAGAATATGCTCGATTTCGAGGCAGCACTGGCGCGCGCCGAAGCAGCGGTCGGCGTGATTCCGAATGCCGCTGCCGGCCCGATCGGCACGGCCTGCAAAGCCGAATCATTCGACCGCGCGGCACTCGCGGAAGCCGCTGTTCGGTCAGGCAACCTGGCTATTCCGCTGGTCAAGGCGCTCACCGCCGAGGTCGCCAAAGCCCATAAGGAAGCCGCGCGCTATGTGCATTGGGGCGCGACCAGCCAGGACGTCATCGACACCGCGACGATGCTCACCTTGCGCGCCGGCATCGATGTGTTGCTGGCCGAACTCGATCGGGCCATCGCGGGCTTTGCCAAACTCGCCCGCCAGCATCGCGACACGGCGGTGGTCGCGCGCACCTGGCTGCAGCACGCGCTGCCGATGCCGTTCGGCCTCAAGCTCGCCGAATATGCCGCAAGCCTGCACCGCTCGCGCAAGCGCCTGCAGCGTCTGCGCCGCGAGGCGTTGGCCCTGCAATTCGGCGGCGCGGCCGGGACGCTGGCTGCGCTCGGCGACAAGGGCATGGCGGTCGCCGAAAAGCTGGCGCAGGAACTCGACCTGCCGCTGCCGGAGGCCCCCTGGCACACCCACCGCGACCGCATCGCGGAAATCGCCTCCGCCTTTGCCATCATCGCCGGTAGCTGCGGCAAGATCGCCCGCGACGTGTCGCTGATGATGCAGACCGACGTCGCCGAGGCATTCGAGCCGTCGGGCGAAGGCCGCGGCGGCTCCTCCACCATGCCGCACAAGCGCAATCCCGTTGCTGCCGCAACCGCACTCGCCGCCGCCACCATGGCCCCCAATCTCGCCGCGACGATCCTTGCCGCGCAGGTCCAGGACCATGAGCGCAGCGCCGGGCCGTGGCACGCGGAATGGCCGACCTTGCCGACGCTGATGCTGGTCACCTCAGGCGCGCTCGCCGCCACCGTCGAACTCGCCGAGGGCCTGGAAGTCGACGCCGCGCGCATGCGCGTCAACCTCGATGCGACCAAGGGGCTGATCATGGCCGAAGCGGTGTCGATGGCGCTCGCCGAAAAGCTCGGCAAGAGCGAAGCGCATCATCTGATCGAAGCCGCCAGCAAGAAAGCCGTCGCCGAGCAGAAGCACCTGCGCGACGTGTTGAAGTCCGATCCACGGATCACCGCGCAGCTTGCCGCGGACAGAATCGAAAAACTGTTCGAGCCGATGTCCTACCAGGGCGTCTCGCAGGCCCTGATCGACCGCCTGCTCGCCTCGCTCAAGGATTTGTCGTAAGACGGGAAAGAAATGAGGGAACGCAGACCATGCCGATGATCGACGCCGACGGATGCCTACTCAACGTCCAGGTGGAAGGCCGCGATGGCGGACCGACGCTGATGCTGTCGAATTCGCTGGGCTGCACGTTGCAGATGTGGGAACCGCAGATGAAGGCGCTGACGCAGGTGTTCCGCGTCATCCGCTACGACCGGCGCGGCCATGGCAAGTCGCAGGTCCCTCCCGGCCCCTATTCGATGGAGCGTTTCGGCCGCGACGTGCTGGCGATCCTCGACGATCTCAATATCGAGAAGACGCATTGGTGCGGCCTGTCGATGGGCGGCATGGTCGGGCAATGGCTAGGGGCCAACGCGCCCGAACGCTTCGGCAAGATCATCCTCTCCAACACCGCCTGCTACTACCCGGACCCGACCAACTGGCACAACCGCATCAAGGCCGTGAAGGAAGGCGGCCTCGCCGCGGTCGCCGACACCGTGATCGCGGGCTGGCTGACGGCCGATTTCCGCGAGCGCGAGCCGCAGATCGCAGCCCGGATGAAAGCGATGCTGTTGGCCTCGCCTGCCGAGGGCTACATCGCCTGCTGCGAAGCCTTGAGCACGCTCGACCAGCGCGAGCTGCTGCCTGACATCAAGAGCCCGACGCTGGTGATCGCCGGCCGTCACGACATGGCAACGCCGATCGCCGCGGGCGAATACATCCGCAGCCGCATCCCCGGTGCGAGCATGACGATCCTCGATGCCGCGCATATCTCCAACGTCGAGCAGTCGCACGCCTTCACCGAAGCCGTGGTCGGCTTCCTGACGCAACGCTAAACGAGTGCCGTCATTGCGAGCGAAGCGAAGCAATCCATAGTGCCGCTTGTGGAGATGTGGATTGCTTCGTCGCTTCGCTCCTCGCAATGACGGGAGGAGACAATCATGGACGACGACAAGCGCCGCGACGAGGGCATGACCCAGCGCCGAAAAGTGCTCGGCAATGAATGGGTGGACAAATCGATTGCCAACCGCAACGCCTTCAACACCGACTTCCAGGACCTGATCACGCGCTATGCCTGGGGCGATATCTGGACGCGGCCGCATTTCGACCATCGCACGCGGCGCGTGCTTGTCATCGGCACCATGGTCGCGCTTGGGCAGTGGGACGAATTCCGCCTGCATGTGCGCGCAGCCCTCACCGAAGGCGGCTTTTCGCCCGACGACATCAAGGAGATCCTGCTGCAGCAGGCGATCTATTGCGGCGTGCCGGCCGCCAACCATGCGGTGAAGGAAGCCTCCGCGATCGTCGCGGAACTAGGGTTGCTGAAGAGATAGTTCGCCGGCGGGCACGCTCGCATCAACATTGTTGCGCACTTCGGCCACCCGCGGCGCGGCGCCCTCGACCAGCAGCACGATGCCGATGCCGAGCAGCATCAACAGTTCGGTCGCATGCAGCCGCAGCGCCTCGGCCTCGCCGACCACGGACGCGGCCAGCATGCTGACGAAGCTGAGCACGCTGCCGAGCACGAGCGCCATGCCGAGCGTCTCATCGCCGCCGCCGCGCTCGCGGACCGAGCGAAGCGAAAGCAGCACCAGGTACAGCGCGAAAAAGGCAACCGTGGTGATCCGCACGAGCGCCAGCAGCCAGGCGACACGCACGCTCGCCACGCCCGACAGATGCAGATGATCGCTGATAAAGAACCCGATCGACACGCTCGGCCGTTCATAGAGACCGCGGACCGGCGAGGCCATGATCTGGAAGGCGATGCTGGTCCAGGCCGGGATGAAATAGGCGGCAAGCAGCGCGCCGCTGAATGAGCTGATCCGCCAGTTCGTCGACATCTGCCGCTCCCTGCTGTTCCGCTCGCCGACGCCGCGATGGCGGTTTGGGACGAGGTAACTTCGTTGGAACTGAAGCGGCAATCTAAACCCTTTGTTAACCTTAATTGGGGCGGCCGCCGCTGTGGACAGCGTCCAAAAGAAAGTCCCGCCTTTCGGCAGGACCTTCCTTTTGCTCTCGCTTGGACGGGAAACTAGCGCCCTTGGCCGGGGTTCTGGCCTTGGCCGGGATTCTGGGCAGGATTCTGGCCCGGGTTCTGGCCCTGACGGTTCGGGTCCTGCTGCTGCTGGCCGGGCTTGCTGCCGCCGCCCTGCTGCTGACCGGGCTTCTGGCCCGGATTTTGATTCTGCTGACCCGCGTTCTGGTTCTGATAGGCCATTCGCAATCTCCCTGGTTGGACCTGGTCCCTTCGAACCAGGCACGGGGCCAACGCGGGAACCAGGACGCCGTTTCGGCGGGAACCGTCACGTCACGGTGAGGCAAATGCTGGATCGGGAACCGATGGCAAAACTACCTCTGTACAAGCCCTTGATGCCGCAGCTCCCGCTGTTGCCGCCCAAGGGGTTCCACTGTTAGAAAATGATACGACGCGTCGGACAAGGCTGCCGGGAGCCCTCGCCGCGTCGCTCTCTCACAAGCGGCAGCGCATGGATTATTTCGCCCAGCAACTCATCAACGGCCTCGTGCTCGGCTCGATCTACGGGCTGATCGCGATCGGCTACACCATGGTCTATGGCATCGTCGGCATGATCAATTTCGCCCATGGCGACATCTTCATGATCGGCGGTTTCATCGCGCTGATCTCATTTTTGGTGCTGGTCTCGCTCGGCCTCACCGCGATCCCGCTGGTGCTGTTCGTCGTGCTGCTGGTGTCGATGGCGATCACCGCGCTTTATGGCTGGACGGTGGAGCGCATCGCCTACCGACCTCTAAGGCATTCGTTCCGTTTGGCGCCGATGCTGTCGGCGATCGGCATGTCCTTCGTACTGACGAATTTCTCACAAGTCGCGCAAGGTGCGCGCGTCAAACCGGTGCCGCCGATCATCACCGGCGGCTACACGCTGCATGAGGGCGCAAGCGGCTTCATGGTGCAGCTCTCGAATATCCAGATCATCGTCGTGCTCGCCACCGTGGTGCTGCTCGCGCTGTTCACCTGGCTGGTGTCGCGCACGCGGCTCGGGCGCGACATGCGCGCCTGCGAGCAGGACCAGACCATGGCGGCGCTGCTCGGCGTCGACGTCGACCGCACCATCTCCATGACCTTCGTGATCGGCGCCGCGCTCGCCGCCGTCGCCGGCATGATGTACCTGCTCTATTACGGCCTGGTCGATTTCTTCATGGGCTTCGTCGCCGGCATCAAGGCCTTCACCGCGGCGGTCCTCGGCGGCATCGGCTCGCTGCCCGGCGCGATGCTGGGGGGACTTGCGATCGGGCTGATCGAGACGTTCTGGTCGGCCTATTTCTCGGTCGAGTACAAGGACGTCGCCGCCTTCTCCATCCTGATCGTGGTCTTGATCTTCCTTCCGACCGGCCTGCTCGGCCGGCCTGAAGTCGAAAAAGTCTGACGGGCGGCCGCGTGACCGCGTCAGCGCTCGAGAAGAAACCGGCGTCGCGCGCGAGCGGCGCCGCCTTCATCCTCAAGAAGGCCACGATCAGTGCCCTCGTCGCGCTGGTGCTGTTCTCGCTGATGATCGGCGTCCGCACCGAGGCCGGCCCGCAGGGCGGGCTGATCTACTGGACGCGGTTCGGCGATCTCGCCGCCATCGTCGCCGCCGTGTTCGGCGGCAGCATCGTCATCGAGCTGCTGCGGCAATGGTGGGGGCCCACCGACAAGGTCCGTGTCGTTCCACCAGCGGTGCAACATGCGCTGTCGCTCGCCGGACGTCTGATCGCGCCGGCGCTGCTGATCTTCACCTTCCTGGTGCCGGTGATCTTCTATGATCAGCGCTACATCCTCGATCTCGCGATCCTCGTGCTCACCTATGTGATGCTCGGATGGGGATTGAACGTGGTCGTCGGCCTCGCCGGCCTGCTCGATCTCGGCTATGTCGCCTTCTACGCCGTCGGCGCCTATTCCTACGCGCTGCTCGCCACCAATTTCGGACTGTCGTTCTGGGTCTGCCTGCCGCTCGCCGGCATCCTTGCGGCGTTCTGGGGCGTGCTGCTCGGCTTTCCCGTGCTCAGATTGCGCGGCGACTATCTCGCGATCGTGACGCTGGCCTTCGGCGAAATCATCCGCCTCGTCATCATCAACTGGCAGAGCCTCACCGGCGGGCCGAACGGCGTCTCCGGCATCCCGCGGCCGACCTTGTTCGGCATTCCGCTCACGCCAGGTGAAGACGGGCTGGCGGCGCGGCTCGGCATCGAGTTCTCGCCGACGCATCGCATCGTCTTCCTGTTCTACGTGATCCTGGCGATGGCGCTGCTGACCAACTGGGTGACGATCCGACTGCGCCGCCTGCCGATCGGCCGCGCCTGGGAGGCGTTGCGCGAGGACGAAGTCGCCTGCCGCGCGCTCGGCATCAACACCACCACGACCAAGCTCACCGCCTTTGCCACCGGCGCGATGTTCGGTGGCTTTGCCGGCGCGTTCTTTGCGACGCGCCAGGGCTTCATCAGCCCGGAATCCTTCACCTTCCAGGAATCCGCGCTGGTGCTCGCCATCGTCGTGCTCGGCGGCATGGGCTCGCAGCTCGGCGTGGCGCTGGCTGCGCTGGCGATGATCGGCGGCTTCGAGCTGTTCCGCGGCCTCGACCAGTACCGCATGCTCGTATTCGGGATGGCGATGGTGCTGTTGATGATCTGGCGGCCGCGCGGATTGATCGGCCATCGTGCGCCCACCGTCTATCTCGAGCGCAACCAGGCGATCTCCTCCGACCTCGTCAAGGAGGGGCACGGATGAGCGGCGGGACCATCCTCTCCGTCGATGGCCTGTCGATGCGGTTCGGCGGCATCGTCGCCGTGAACAATCTCTCCTTCGATGCCGGACGGCGCAAGATCACCGCGCTGATCGGCCCGAACGGCGCCGGCAAGACCACCGTCTTCAACTGCATCACCGGCTTCTACAGGCCGAGCGGCGGCTCGATCGCGCTGACCCATGACGACGGCAAGACGATCCAGCTCGAACGCCTCAACGATTTCCGCATCTCCAAGCAGGCGCGTGTGGCGCGCACCTTCCAGAACATCCGCCTGTTCCCGGGCATGACTGCGCTGGAGAATCTGATGGTGGCGCAGCACAACGCACTGATGCGCGCCTCCGGCCTGACCTTCCTCGGCCTGATCGGCGCGCCATCCTGGCGCAGCGCGGAAGCACGCGCGATCGAGCTGGCGCGCACCTGGCTTGTGCGCATCGGCCTGCTCGACCGCGCCGACGATGCCGCCGGCAACCTTCCCTACGGCGACCAGCGCCGGCTCGAGATCGCGCGCGCGATGTGCACTGAGCCTGCGCTGCTCTGCCTCGACGAGCCGGCCGCCGGCCTCAATGCGCGCGAGAGCGCCGCGCTAAGCGAGCTGCTGCTCTCGATCCGCTCGGAACTCGGCACCTCGATCCTCTTGATCGAGCACGACATGTCCGTGGTGATGGAGATTTCCGACCACGTCGTGGTGATGGATTACGGCGTCAAGATCGCCGAGGGAACCCCAGCGGCCGTGCGCGACGATCCCAAGGTGATCGCCGCCTATCTCGGCGCCGACGAGGAAGAAGCCATCGCCGTCATGGAGAGCGGCACGTGATCGCGCCCGACGAGAAGCCTCCCACCTCCCCCTGCAAGGGGGAGGTCGACCGCGAAGCGGGCGGGTGGGGGTCTCGCTTTTCCCGCACGAAAGATATGACCGCAAGAGCGCGGTCCCTCCGCGCCAACATGACCGACGCGGAATTACGGCTGTGGCGTGCCCTGCGTCGCGACCAGCTCAACGGCCTCTCGTTCCGAAAGCAGCATCCCATCGGCCCATACACGGTCGACTTCTATTGCTCGCGTCTCCGCCTCGCCGTTGAGGTGGACGGCGGACAGCATGCTGAAGAACGCAAAAAGGCCGCCGATCGGCGAACGCGGTGGCTTGCCGAGAAAGGCGTCACCGTTGTGCGCTACTGGAACAATGACGTGTTGTCGAATTTGGAGGGCGTGCTCAGCGATCTTCTCGCGCACACCGAGAGGCTGGCGCAAGCGGAGACAACCCCCACCCCAACCCTCCCCCTTTCAGGGGGAGGGAGAAGCGAGCGCTCGCCCTCTCACCTCCCCTTGAAAAGGGGAGGTCGGTTTGCGCGACAGCGCAAACCGGGTGGGGATCAACTCTCTCCACACGCGCCTGTGCCCGGGGCTGACCCCCACCCCACCCTCCCCCTTTCAGGAGGAGGGAGAACTGACAGCGCGCCCGACGACGAACGGAGCGGGTCATGACCTCTCCCCTGCTCGCGATCCGGGGCCTGCGTGCGGCGTATGGAAAGATCGAGGCGCTGAAGGGCGTCGATCTTGAGATCAATGCCGGCGAGATCGTTGCGCTGATCGGGGCCAATGGCGCCGGCAAGTCGACGCTGATGATGACGATCTTCGGCAAGCCGCGCGCCCGCGCCGGCGCGATCGAATTCGATGGCGACGACATCACCGGCGTGCCGACGCACGAGATCGCGCGGCTTAGGATCGCACAGTCGCCCGAGGGACGCCGGATCTTTCCGCGCATGAGCGTCGCGGAAAACCTGCAGATGGGCGCTGACGTGACCGAGTGCAGCGAAGCGGAACGCGCGGCCGTGCTGGAACGCGTGTTCACGCTGTTCCCCCGGCTCAAGGAACGCGTCAACCAGCGTGGCGGCACGCTCTCCGGCGGTGAGCAGCAGATGCTGGCGATCGGCCGCGCGCTGATGAGCCGTCCGCGCCTGTTGATGCTGGATGAGCCTTCGCTCGGCCTCGCGCCGCTGATCGCACGCCAGATCTTCGACGCGATCCGCACCCTGAACCGCCAGGATGGCCTGACCGTCCTGATCGTCGAGCAGAATGCCAACCACGCGCTGAAACTCGCCCATCGCGGCTACGTCATGGTCAACGGCCTGATCACGCTGTCTGGAACCGGCAGCGAGCTGTTGCAGCGCCCGGAGATCCGCGCTGCCTATCTGGAAGGCGGACGGCGGGGCTAAGCCTTTTGGACCCCATCCTGCGGCAAGATGCTGCGAAGGGACCGTGCATTTGCCTGAAAAATGCCGATGACTTCACGGCAAATTCAGTCGACAATGCCTTCGGTTTCGCATCCGGCGGCGCGCCGGATGCCTCCCTTAAGCGATGACCACGGGGACTCCACATGAAATCACTCAAGCTGATCGGCCTGGCATTCGGCGCATCGCTCGCACTGTCGGCGAGCGCATTCGCGCAGGACATCACCATCGCAGTGGCTGGCCCGATGACCGGCTCCGAATCCGCGTTCGGCCGGCAGATGAAGAACGGCGCCGAACAGGCGGTCGCCGATCTCAACGCCGCAGGCGGCGTGCTCGGCAAGAAGCTCAAGCTTGAGGTCGGCGACGATGCCTGCGACCCCAAGCAGGCACGCTCGGTCGCGGAAAAACTCTCCAGCGCGCGCATTCCCTTCGTCGCCGGTCATTTCTGCTCGTCGTCGTCGATCCCGGCCTCCGAGGCCTATGCCGACGGCAACACGCTGCAGATCACGCCAGCCTCGACCAACCCGCTGTTCACCGAACGCAAGCTCTGGAACGTCGCACGCGTCTGCGGCCGTGACGACCAGCAGGGCCTGGTCGCCGCCGAATACATCATCAAGAATTTCAAGGGCAAGAACGTCGCGATCCTGAACGACAAGACCACCTACGGCAAGGGCCTCGCGGACGAGACCAAGAAGGCGCTGAACAAGGCCGGCTTCCAGGAGAAGATGTTCGAGTCCTACAACAAGGGCGACAAGGATTTTAACTCCATCGTCTCGCGGTTGAAGCGCGACAATATCGATCTCGTCTATGTCGGCGGCTACCACCAGGAGGCCGGCCTGATCCTGCGCCAGATGCGCGACCAGGGCCTGCAAACGGTGCTGATGGCGGGCGATGCCATGAACGACAAGGAGTTCGCCTCGATCACCGGCCCCGCCGCCGAAGGCACGCTGTTCACCTTCGGCCCCGATCCCCGCAACAAGCCGACCGCGAAAGCCATCGTCGAGAAGTTCAAGGCCAAGAACATCGATCCCGAAGGTTACACGCTCTACACCTATGCCGCGATGCAGGTGTGGTCGCAGGCCGTCGCCAAGGTCGGCTCGACCGATCCGAAGAAAGTGATGGACGCGATCAAGGCCGGCGAGTGGGACACCGTGCTCGGCAAGATGGCCTTCGACGCCAAGGGCGACATCAAGGCGATCGACTACGTCGTCTACAAGTGGGACGCCAAGGGCAACTACACCGAAGTCAACCCGAAGGGGTCGTAGGGCTCACGGACTGCTCGCCGCAACTACCGCCGTCATTCCGGGGCGCGCGTAGCGCGAGCCCGGAATCCATCGGGCAGCATGCGCAAGTGGCAAAATGGATTCCGGGCCCGTCCTTCGGACGCCCCGGAATGACAATGTGCATGATGCCCGAGCCATGCAAAAATTGCCCGTCGTGCAAATCACCCAAAAGTCTGTCCAGACTGTCACCGAAAAATATTCCGCTTTCGCCGTCGGGCAAATCAGTGATTTAACTCCGCGCGTCTCACGGCGGATGAGGGGCG